>JAGQMZ010000100.1 GCA_020428405.1 Candidatus Saccharimonadota bacterium
TGTATCGGTATTAGAAGCTACAATTGCTTCTCTTAGTGTACATTCACCATCATTATCTTGATCATCTGCGCTACTGTTAACTACTATGTTTGTTGCAGCATGGACAGGTATGATGTTTGTATTTATAAAAATAGCTATAAAGCCTAGTACAACTAGAGGCAATATGGTAACTATTGATAATTTTTTGATATTCAACACTAAATGCTTTCTCTTATCTCCATCTATTTTAGCATAAGGGTAACTGCTCGAGAATAGTATCCTAAGCTAAAACAACATTATTAATATACTAAGAATTTGAATTGACTAAACCTCTTCCCAAATATCCTCAGCAAGCACTCCATGCATTTTAAGCTTCTCTATAGTTGTAAACCGTATATGTGGCCGATCCTCATCTTCATACTCCCATATATCTGCCATAAGCCCTCTAGCTCTTCGTTTAGCATAGATCAAGTCTGTTAGCGTAGCGCAGACCAGCGAGATAGTTGGTTGTGGATCGCCATAAGTCTGTTCCTCCCACTCATCCATTTCTT
>JAGQMZ010000101.1 GCA_020428405.1 Candidatus Saccharimonadota bacterium
GGCGTTAATTGGTGTACAGCCACAAACACCTAGTTTTGAAGAAAAAACAAAATTAGTTGAACTGATTGAATTCTTTTCTGCTGCTTACGGTGAAAAAGTGGATGCTATGGAGTTTTTAAAAGATGTCCAGCTTGAAGAAAAGGCCAATAGTTATGTAGAAAATCTGTCTGGTGGTCAGCGGCAACGCTTTTCAATCGCAGCAGCTTTGGTGCACGGTCCAAAAGTCTTCTTTTTAGACGAGCCAACAACTGGTCTTGATCCCCAGGCCAGGCGAAATTTATGGGGATTAGTTAAAGAGGTGCGTGAACGTGGCGTAACTGTTATCTTAACAACCCATTACATGGATGAAGCCGAGCTGCTTTGTGATCGAATTGCAGTTATGGACAATGGTAAAATTATTGCGTTAGATACTCCAAAAAATCTCATTAAAGCCTTGCTTAAGCGTGGATTCCAAAAGGAGCAAATTGTTGAACAGGCTAATCTTGAAGACGTTTTTATAGACTTAACTGGCAAGGATTTGAGGGATT
>JAGQMZ010000102.1 GCA_020428405.1 Candidatus Saccharimonadota bacterium
CTTACAGCTTGCGTTGCCCCTCTGTTGCTGCTCGGGGTAAGTTTTTTTATCCCTCCGCCGTTAGCTATTGAGTTGGTTTTTGTTGTTGGACTGTGGCTGGCGCTTAGTTCACTGGTGTGGTTTGGGTTGGAGTATCTGGTGGCAAAACTTTTGAAACTGCCGCTTGGCGACATTCTTTAGTTATTTGGCAAACTCGATAGCGCGAGTTTCGCGAACAACGTTGACTTTAATCGTACCAGGGTATTGCATGGTGCTTTCGATCTTGGTGGCGATGTCGCGGGCCAGTTTGATAGCGCTAAGGTCATCGATTTTTTCTGGGCGGACAATCACCCGCACTTCGCGGCCAGCCGAAATAGCGTAGGCTTTGTCGATACCAGGAAAGCTGACTGCGATGTTTTCGAGATCACGCATGCGCTCGGCAAAGTTTTCGGCACTAATGTTGCGCGCACCGGGGCGAGCCGCACTGACCGCATCGACCACACGAACGATCAAGGCTTCAGGTGTGGTCGCCTCAATGTCGTCGT
>JAGQMZ010000103.1 GCA_020428405.1 Candidatus Saccharimonadota bacterium
AACACGGGTGCCTTTTCTTGACGTGTAAAATCGACTAGTCCCTCGTCAGTTTGCACTACATAGGCCACATGATCATCAGATGCTTCAATCATTGCTATCTCGCGAAGTGAGCAAATGCTCGGTTAGATTCAGCCATCTTGTGTGTGTCTTCCTTCTTCTTGAAGGCTGTACCTGTTTGGTTGTATGCGTCAACGAGCTCGAGTGCGATACGCTTACTCATAGGCATACCTTTCTTAGCACGTGCAGCTGCCACAAACCACATGACCGTCAAGTGCTTCTGCCTCTGGCCTTTTACTTCAAAAGGAATCTGGTAGTTAGCACCACCGACACGACGAGATCGTGTCTCGACGTATGGTGTAACGTTCTTCATTGCTTTGTCGAATACTTCAATAGCATTGTCGCTTTTAAGGATTCGAGCAGCTTCTTCGATTGCGTCATAAACGATACGCTCTGCTAGTTGTTTTTTACCATTTAGCATTACTCTGTTGATTAAACGCTGCACCATTTCTGATTCGTACTTTC
>JAGQMZ010000104.1 GCA_020428405.1 Candidatus Saccharimonadota bacterium
AATGTTAGCCATACTAGCCGGTTCAATACCAGCGTTAATAAAACCTGAAATGTCTTATTTTTACGGTGGCCTAGCTGGTGGACTGGTGCTGGGTATTATTTTGTTTATTCCTTCATGGATAATTTATTGGTATAGCGTATTTATTGTGACCAACCAACGCTTAATACAAATCACTCAGAAAGGTTTTTTTAATAGATCTGTAGTCGATATAGGCTTAAAAAAAATACTAGCAACTAGCTATGAGGTGAAGGGCATACAAGCAACTTTACTAGGATTTGGTACAATAATGATACAGACTTACATGGGCGATTTGGTGATCCATGAAGTTCATCATCCAACAGAAGTAATTAGATGCATAACCGATGTACTTAGATCTGAAGGAATAGAAGCGGAACAAGTTGATCCAGCAGATATAAAACAAGACAAGGAGTATAATGAAGAAGATCTCGAAGAAGTTTAGGCGACCAAGACTAAAGAAGAAGGCAGGTTCTTTGGCGACTT
>JAGQMZ010000010.1 GCA_020428405.1 Candidatus Saccharimonadota bacterium
CAGCGTATGGCACACCATACCAAGGTTCTGTTACATTTGAGTCTACCTCTGGCAGCTGGAAAGTTACAGGATACAGTTTACAAAATTAGAGCTAACGTTTGTGTTTTTTATGTTTACTACCATGGCTATGAGTTACGTACAACATAAACACGCTAGAAATCATACCACCTACTAAAATTATTGGTTGGTAGTCCTGTAATTTAGCCCAGGCACTACTGTCTAGTAACTGTTCATTAATGCCGGGTGGCAACTGGGGTATAACCAGTAATGCTAGTAGCGCCCCTACAGCAATGCTTGGAACAACATTGAATACGCTTTTTGATGAACTGATGCTACTTCTTAAAAATATTGCACTTAGTAACGCAGGTAAGACTATTAAGGCCACATAAGCTATGCTTTTATTCAAGTCACCGTCTTTAACTACCGTGGAGCTCAATAGAGATGCGTCACTACCAAGCTGTGTAGCTAGAACACTTCCGGCACATACACTGAAAAAAACTACTGCAGAATTTGTTCTGATAGTTATTAATAAAAGTGCAATTGCAATAATACATGCACCAATTATTATTTCTAAATACATATAAACATATGATACCATCTAAACATAAATACAATGAAATGAGGTATACATGGAAAATCAACCCGTTAATCAGGCCCAACAGCCATTAACTCCAAATAATGAAATAAATAATCAACCCGCCAATGTGTTGCCCAAAAAATCGACAGATGGCCTAAGTATCGCCGCAATAATCCTGGCATTTTTTATACCTATAGTCGGGTTAATACTAGGTATTATTGCAAAAGTGAAGAGCAAGAATGCTGGTCAGAAAAATACCTTAGCCACAGCTGCTATAATTATATCTTCCGTAATAATAGTATTTGTATTTTTAGGTTTTATATTCCTATTTAGTGCGCTTTTTAATAAGTGTAGTGAACTAGGCCCCGGCGTACATTACGAGGACGGCGTAACATACACTTGCTCTTAAAATGATATCTCATCATTTATAGAAATATTCCACTCATCACTTTTGCCAGCATTAACTTCTAGTACATATTGTGCAGCTTGATTTGGGCAGAAAGTCTCAGGATATGAATCTGGTGTTGCGCTTCTTTTTATATCTACCACCTGTTTTTGACTGTTAAACCATATTATGTCTATAGGAAAGTTCACGTCTTTCATCCAAAAACAATATTCATCTTCATTTGTAAAAGAAAATAGCATCCCCTCCCTCTCAGAAAGTCTATCGCGACCACTAAGACCTTTTTCTCTTTCTTTAGAGCTATCCACCACTGTAACATCTATATTTTGGTTATTTATTGTTACTCGCTTATATGGCAAAAATCCGAATAACGTATACGCAAAAAATAATATTGCTATAGCCAACAGTAAGAGTAATAGTGTATGTATTGATTGATTAATAGAATTGTTTTGCTCGCTAATCACTTATACATTGTAGCAATTTTTTGTATTTCAGCAGGTCTTATGCCCCGACTCGGTCTTTTCTGCGTTGTTTATGGGCATTTTGTTCTATGTAATCAATTATTTTACCAGCCACGTTTTTATTAGTTATTTTCTCTATCGTAAGCCCAGGGCTAGAATTAACTTCTAGGACTAACGGCCCGCGTGAAGATCTCATCATATCTACACCGCAAATAGGTAACCCCATAGCTTTAGCTGCTTTTTGAGCGGTCTTACGCTCTTCATCAGTAAGCCTAACCGGAACACCTTCACCACCTTGATGCAAGTTACTTCTGAAATCATCGTCCAAACTTTGGCGCTTCATACTAGCTACAACCCGGCCACCAACAACTATTGCTCTTATGTCTTCGCCGTTTGACTCTTTTATATATTCTTGAAGTAAAATGTTTGTACCGTCTTCATTATTTAAATAAAATGCTTGTAATACAGATTTTGCAGCCTTTTTTGATTCAGCTAATACAACACCGTTTCCATGAGTACCGCGAGCTAATTTGATAATTATCGGTGTTCCTCCAATTTGTTCTACTAAATCATCAATGTCTGCACTATCTCTTGAGAAAACAGTTTTTGGTATATCTATTCCAGTTTTAGACAACAACTGCAGACTACGTAATTTATCTCTTGAACGAACAATTGCAATTGAATTGGTTGTTGTATAGACACCTTGCATTTCAAACTGGCGCACTATCGCAGTACCATACCTAGTCATATAACTGGCAATTCGCGGAATTATAGCGTCTACTCCACGCAAGTCTTCGCCTTGATAACTTACCGACGGATTACTTTTTTCAATTGATGCATAGCATTCTTTATACTTAACTACCCTAACTTTATGCCCACGAAGCTCAGCCTCTTCTTTAAGCCGTTTAGTAGAGTAGTTACCGGGACCATTAGATAAAACAACAATATTCATAATTAATCTTCATTCTCTATCACAACATCATAATCTCTTTTTAGAGTATCTTCGTCAATACCCGTTTGTGAGCTGTCAATAATATATCTTCCGCTTAGCAATTTTCTACCGAGCAAAATAGGAAAGTTCAAATTTGTTCTATCTGCAAGTGTAAAAACTGTCTTAAATGATTTGTGCATAAGTTTAACTTTTAGCTTAACTTCATATCTGTTCTCAGATTTTCCAAAAGAATTTTTTACGCTTACAATTTTATAGTTTTTGGCAGAAGTTGTAACTTTTTTGCCTTTTGAACTGTTGTGACCATCAAGCAGAGTAAAACTGAGTTCTTTAGTTTTATGATTTACTTTAATATTTTTAGCATGTATAGAAGATCTAAATGCACCCGTATCAACTTTTGCGGGCAAATCAAATAGATCCAGTTCTGGAAAAGATATTTTTTCAATGCGACCAATAATTACTTTATGAAAATTAACTTTTTTAAACATAAGTTAATCCTTCTTAAGATTAATAAATTTGTATGGTTATTTTACTATATTTGTATACTTTTTGCAATGTTACTGGGCGTTCAACACCCGGATATAAACAAATACTATCGCGCTTAAAAGAAGTGCGAATAAAAACAATAAAAGGGGTATCAAGCCATCCTGGTTTTGCTTTAAGTTTTTCATTAATACTAAATCATTTAAGCATAAAAACTATTCAAGCAAAAGACTAAAGTAGAACGGCACCACCGCCATTTTCATTAATTTCACCTGTACTTAAAATAGGTGATGCCTCAATGACAACCCTGCCGTCGGCACTACCAGCAAGACTACAGCTATATAAAGTAAGTTTTGCTTCGTCTGAAGGTTCTTCTATTTCAACAGCGTCAGGTTCAACACTATAAGACTTGCTAATTTTATATTTATACCAGCTATTGTTATAAAAAATGTCTATCACATCATCTTCTTGCAGTTTATCGATATGATAAAAGGGCGACCTATCCTTTGTGTCATTTGGTGTTATTCCCAATTGAAACCTATGTGCGCTAAGAATAAAATTTCCACCCTTCTCTGGATCACCTCTTTCGGGAAACCTATGCCAGGCACCGCTTTCAAGCGTTAGTTCACTGTCACCTTCATGAAAAGGAACTAGTAAATTTATTCGTTCAATTTTTATAAAGTTTTCGTTATTTTCAACTAAGCTGCTCTCAATTTGGTCACTATTAGATTGGTCGGCCAATATCTCAGGAGACTGCACAAGGAAAAACAAATATACCCCCGCTGACATTAGAGATAAAGCCAAAAACATAAACAAAAACTTATGCGGTTTTTTAACCCTGGTTTTAGGCTTTTCGTCTATATGATAGTAAGATTTTTTTCTCGTAAACACGTAGTACCTATTTTAAGCATAATCAACAAGTTTAGGCAACATGTCTTATAAAAAATCTACATTAAGAAGCCTCGGAGATATGTTTCGACTTATTCTCTGCTAATATTTTGCATTTAGATATTTGCAACTTTGCTATTCACATTTAAACATGCTGTAATTAATAGCATGAACGAAGAAAGAAACGAATTTCCATTAAATAACGAGACACTTAATCCATTAAATTCAATTGAAGATTTTAGACTAAGAACTATCGAGCGCATACACCAAGGAGATGCTTTTGTGGCAAATATTAATGGCCTTCACCCTGGTATAGTTTGGGATTTTGCAAAACTCAATTTCAAAGATTTACAAACCAGAGACATTCAAGAAGCTTTCCTTGATATGGCATCAGCAACAACCGAACTTATAAATATCCCAGAAGAGCAGGCCCCAGAAGCTATTCAAAAAATTAGGCAAAAACTTTCTACTTCCCAGATAGATAAAGGTTTTGCTAATCCTGACCTTGCTCAAGCAATCCTTAACAACCGTGCAAATAACAACATGGTACTTAATTCATTTATTTTCGAGCTTAAAGATTACGTAACTTACGGCAAAGTTTTTCGTAAACCAAATGGCCAACCCGATGAAGCGGCAAGACAAGATTTCGAAGATAGAATTTTACCTAGTTTAGCAGAGTCAATTACAGAAGAATCTATCAACACTACAAACGAACAATAATCAGTCTATCCAAAAAAACCTTTTTTAGAAGTCTTTTTAAATTCTTGTAGTAGTTCTTTCTGTTTTTTGCTTAGCTTAGTTGGAGTTTCTACAGTGACCGTTACAATATGTGCACCCCGGTTTTTGCCACGCAAATGAGGTACACCGTGCCCACTTAACTTAAAGTCTGTGCCTGACTGAGTACCAGATGGTACCTTCATTTTAATTGGGCCGTCTACTGTTTCTACCTCAATCTCTGTGCCAAGTGTTGCATCAACCATATCAATTGTTTCTTCGCTCAAAATTAAATCGCCTTCTCGCGTAAACTTTTTATGGGCTTTTACCCTAATACTTACGTATAAATCTCCCTTTGGTGCGTTAGCAACAGCTTCCCCACGACCGCTTAGCCTAATAGTTGCTCCATCATCTACACCAGCCGGAACCTTAAGCTTAATGTTTTGCTTGGTTCTCTGTGTGCCAGCGCCATGGCAAACCGTACAAACCTTTTCCGGCACCTTGCCGTTACCCTTACACCTGTCACATTTTGAGGCTTGCTGAATGTTGCCAATAACCGTGCGCATTACGCGAATAGTCTGGCCTTTGCCGTCACAAACTGGGCAAGTCTTCATTTCATAACCTGGCTCTACTGTCTTACCTTTACAGTGCTCGCATGTGTCATTTAGGTTAAGGTCAATGTCAATTTCTGTACCAAAAACTGCTTGCTCAAAAGAAAGATCAAGCTGAGTTTGAACATCACTGCCTCGCGTTGGGCCACGGCTTCTGCCGCCACCCGCGCCACCAAAGAAACTACCAAAAATATCACCAAGACCAAGGTCATCAAAGTCAAAGTTTACATTCTGGCCGTTAAAGCCACCAAAGCCTCCGCCGTAACCACCACTAGCAGCATCGCTAGCTGCACTGCTACCAACTCCAGCATGGCCAAATTGGTCATAGCGTTGGCGCTTTTTGCTGTCTTTTAAAACCTCGTAAGCTTCGTTAACTTCTTTAAACTTGGTTTCATCACCCCCTTTATCTGGGTGATGCTCTATGGCTTTTTTGCGGAAAGCTTTTTTAAGCTCGTCATCGCTGGCGCTTTTGCCTACACCTAAAACCTCGTAGTAATCTCTTTTAGCCATTATTATATTCTACCAACTTTAAAGCCAGCACACCAATCTAATACTTAACGTGTTAAGTATTTATTTTTCTTCTTTCTTATCGGTATCATCTACGACTTCGCCTTCTTGGGCTTCAGACTCTTTGTCTGATTTTTCTTCTTCGCCTTCTTCAGGAGCTTCCTCTTTTTGGGCCTGCTCGTACATCTTGGCACCAATTGGCATGATTTTATCGCTTAGCTCTTTGGCTGCTGTTTCTATTGCATCTTTATCGGCCTTTTCATCACCTGCAACTTTTTTGGCTGACTCAATTGCTTCGTCCAAAGTCTTTACGTCTTCTTCAGACAATTTATCTTTGTTGTCTGACTTCATCTTTTCAGCTTGGTAGACTGCGCTATCTAGCTGGTTTTTAGACTCTACGGCTTCTCGTTTTTTCTTGTCTTCTTCGGCATGCGATTCTGCTTCTTTGGCAGCTTTTTCAACCTCTTCTTTGTCTAGGTTACCGCTGTTCTGAATAGTAATGCTCTGCTCTTTACCAGAACCTTTGTCTTTAGCTGTTACATTTAAGATACCGTTGGCATCAATGTTAAATGTAACCTCAATTTGTGGAACACCACGTGGCGCTGATGGAATACCATCTAGCACAAAGCGGCCAAGTGATTTGTTATCCGCAACCATTTCGCGTTCACCTTGAACAACATGGATTTCTACCTGCGGTTGATTGTCTGCAGCAGTACTAAATACCTCGCTCTTACTGGTTGGAATAGTAGTGTTACGTTCAATTAGTTTGGTTGCTACGCCACCTAGAGTTTCGATACCAAGGCTTAGCGGAGTAACGTCTAGAAGTAAAACGTCTTTAACATCACCCTGCAAAACACCGCCCTGAATAGCTGCACCTACGGCCACAACTTCGTCAGGGTTAACACCTTGCATTGGCTCTTTGCCAAAAATGCTCTTAACCTTTTCTACCACTGCTGGCATTCTGGTCATACCACCAACAAGAATCACTTCGTTAATGTCGCTAGCTTTTAGCTTGGCATCTTTTAAAGCCTTTTCGCACGGGATGGCTGTCTTTTCAATAAGCTCACCTACAAGATCAATCAGTTTTGCGCGGGTAAGCTTGTATTCAAAGTGCTTTGGACCCTCTGCATCTGCAGTTAAGAATGGCAAATTAATGTCTGCAACCTCTGAGGTTGAAAGCTCTTTCTTGGCTTTTTCTGCCTCTTCTTTAAGGCGCTGCATGGCGGCTTTGTCGCCCTTAACATCAATGCCAGCTTCTTTTTTGAACTCATCGACAAAGTGGTTAACAATCTTCATGTCGAAGTCTTCACCACCTAAGTGAGTATCGCCATTGGTACTCATAACCTCAAACACACCGTCACCAAGATGAAGAATTGATACATCAAACGTACCACCACCAAGGTCAAAAACTGCTACCTTTTCTTCTTTGCCTTTTTTGTCAATACCGTAGGCTAGAGCTGCTGCAGTTGGCTCGTTGATGATTCTTTTTACTTCAAGGCCAGCAATTTTACCTGCATCTTTTGTAGCTTGGCGCTGAGAATCATCAAAGTAAGCTGGAACGGTAATTACAGCCTCCGTTACGGGTTCGCCAAGGAACTTCTCGGCATCTGCTTTAAGCTTGCTTAAAATCATTCCGCTAACTTCTTCTGGGCTGTATTCTTTGTCAGCCATTTTAACTTTTACGCCAGCACCACTTTTTACAATCTCGTACGGCATAAGTTCTATATCTTTTTGAACTTCTTTGTCACTGTAATTACGGCCAATTAAACGCTTAACGCCAAAGATTGTGTTCTTTGGGTTTGTAACACGCTGACGATTAGCTACTTGGCCAACTAGTCTTTCGTTATTCTTGTTGATTGCTACAACACTTGGTGTTGTGCGATTACCCTCGCTATTTGCGATAATTTCTGGTTTGCCAGACTGCATAACAGCCATGGCTGAGTTAGTTGTTCCTAAATCTATACCGATAATCTTTCCCATTTAATAATTCTCCTTATTCAAATTTATTAGCAAACAATACGTTAGAGTGCTAAGACTATTCTATCATACAAAAATTGGCACTCGCAAGTCAAGAGTGCTAATTTAGTTTGTTGATTGGTGTTGATAGACTAGGCAAGGTAGTTATTTTTTGTGAAGACCAGAGCGAATAGTAGCCTTAGCTACTTTGAGCTGGACTGGAATAAAAAATTGCTAGATTGACAGTGTATCTACGCCAAGCAATGGACTACAGTTAGTATTCTTGGCCTGATCA
The DNA here is from genome assembly GCA_020428405.1 of Candidatus Saccharimonadota bacterium. Taxonomy (GTDB): domain Bacteria; phylum Patescibacteriota; class Saccharimonadia; order Saccharimonadales; family JAGQNJ01; genus JAGQMZ01. The sequence continues at coordinate 7,845 of JAGQMZ010000010.1, forward strand.
AGAGTGCTAATCATAGGTACTGTTCGTCTGCTTCTAGATCTACGACCGTTTTTATGGATCTTACTCTTCGTTCTAAGCTAGTTTTTGGAAAAGTTCTTATCTCAGAAGTTTCCATAAAGGAGCTGTAAAGTTCACAGTAGCCGTTATATATCATTGCAGCACAGTTTCTGTCCAATAAATCTTCTGAAGGACATGTCTCGCACTTCTTCTGATTTTCCATAAAAATTGATGTTATTTTGGAACTTTTTTGACTTTAACCATGGCGTGACGGATTACAACACCTTCAATTATATAGCCAGCTTGTAGTTCTTCACTTACTACTTCTTGCTCACCTTCGCCGCCTTCCATACCTACGGCCTCGTGTAGTTCTGGATTGAAAGGCTCACCAACAGTTTTTATACGCTGTACACCAATGTCACTAAGTGTCTTTTCGAACTGTTTTACAACGCCTGATACACCTTTTACAAAATCATTATTCTCTAATTCTTTAGGTACATGTTTTAGTGAACGCTCAAAATTATCAATAATAGGCAACAGCTCTTCAACTACCTGAATTTTTACATGATTTTTTAACTGAGACATCTGCTCATCATGGCGCCGACGAACGTTAATTACATCGGCTCTTTCTCGCTGTAACGCCTCTGTTAAATCTGCTATTTGTTGTTCTAAAATCTCGGTTTCTTCTGTTTTTTGCTTTTTAGGCATACATGCTCTCCTCTAATGCTTTTCCGGCTCTACTTACAAGTGACATTACATCTCTATAGCTTTGACGAGTTGGCCCAAGAACCCCAATATAACTGTGGTCTGAGTATGAACTACTGAACTTACTCACAATTAAAGTACAACCTGCACTACGGCCAATTGGGTTTTCTTGACCTATATATACACTCAGTGGCTCATTAAGCGCCGCTTCTTTTAGCCAAGGTTCTAGATTATCGAGTAAGCTTGCTACTTCACGAACTTGACCACTATTCATGAATTCTGGTTGGCCAAATAAGTTAGATAAGCCACTCATATAAAGCTGGTCGCCAATGGTTGCTAAACCTAAGTTATGCGTAAGTTCAACTAGTGTGTCAACTGTGTTTCTGATTGCCATTTCTGGAACGCCAGTTGCCCTAGTTGCTATGGCTTTTTCTGCACGATTAGAGGTATTACTGTCAGTTTCATTTAAGTGATTAACATAGTACCGATAGCCCTTGTCTGTAGGGATACGTCCTGCACTGGTATGTGGCTGATCAATATAGCCTTTTCTTTCAAGCTCGGCCATCTCTGCTCGAATAGTAGCAGAAGACACGTTAAAAACCTTGGCTAACAAACTAGAACCAACTGGGCTAGCAACTTCAGCATATTGTTCAACAATTGCTTGTAAAATCTTATTTTGTCTATCCGTCATAATAATTTACTACCACAAACATAGTATTATTCTGGCACTCAATAGTCAAGAGTGCTAGATATATTTGTTTGTTAGTATTATTATTTATATAATAGTGTCATGAACGAGGAAGCAGAAAAACTTCGCCACTGGCTGGGTACGGGTTCAATAAACATTTTTGGCAGGCCTTTCTCTGGAAAAGATACCCAATCAAAAAATCTTTCAACAATTTTTCAAGCACCGATTATTGGTGGCGGTGATATTATTAGGAGCTCCACAGACGATCAGCAGATACAAGAAATTATAGATAAAGGCAATTTGGCTCCTCAGCAAGACTATCTGAAACTAGTTATACCGTATCTTTCTAATGAAGAATATAATGGCAAACCACTTATTTTGAACTCACTCGGCAGGTGGCATGGAGAAGAAGAGCCAATTATGAGTGCAGCGCACCTAACCCGTCACCCAGTTAAAGCAGTAATAAACCTAGAGATTAGCGAAGAAGATGTCTGGAAACGTTGGGAAGCGGCTAAACACAGAAAAGACCGTGGTTTTAGAAACGATGACAATGATCTATCTATAAAAAATCGTTTAGCGGAATTTCAAAATAAAACAGTACCCGTTATTGAGTATTACAACGAGAAAGGAATACTTATTACAGTAAATGGCACTCAAGCCGAAGATGACGTTTCAAAAAAAATATTAACACAATTATTACAAAAACTAGAACATTGAATATGACGCAATTTTATACTTACAATAAACTATAGCTTGTTTATATATTTTAAACTTAATAATATGGTCTATTTAAGTGTTCTGTAGAATGGAACCGTACTAGTAAATATAGTTTTTAATATTACACCAATTATTACAGCAAGAATCGAGGACACGGCAAGAACTATTGGCAATCTATATTTTACTAAAATTGCATCGTCCTTAACTTTGAATTGCTGTGCTGACTCTTCGGTTGATCCGTCTTCAGCTGTACTTTTTGCCGTGATTTCATATGTACCCGGTTCTAAGTTTTCTGTATTAATTCTCACTGGGTCATCTATACCGGTGCTTGATCCTCGGTACTGACCATTTAAATAATAGTCTGTGTTAGTAACTTTTTGGCCAGTACTTGTGGTGCTTGGAGCTTGGGGTACAACAGTCGTACCTCTTGGAACTTGTGGTTGCGTGGTTCCCCCTCCAGGGTTAACCGGCACCACAATAGGGGGAGGATCATCCGGGTCATAAGTGCATGGTAGTGGATCGCCGGTATTATTAGCGCTTGTGTCTTCACATACTGGCTCTGGGTCATAAGTGCACGGCAATGGATTACCTGTGTTATTTGCAGATACATCCTCACAGACTGGTTCTGGGTCATAAGTGCATGGTAGTGGATCGCCGGTATTATTAGCGCTTGTGTCTTCACATACTGGCTCATATGGGTTTGTATTAGGTGTATTAATATTGACTGTAGTGTTTTGACCATTGATAGTAGCTAGCTCAGTAATATTTGAAGCTTGGTTAACTACATATACTTGGGATTTAGCCTCATCGATACTTATTGTGGAAACTGCATTATCAGTAATTGCTCTCAGATTAACTGCACCAACATTTACAGCCCCTTTTGGATAAGGGGATTCCAGAGTATATCTTGCAATTGACACAAAGCCATTGCCTGACTGTTCTTCGGTAGAAAGAGTAGCAGAGAAAGACGAATTAGTATAATCTGTTGAAACATATTCAAGTTGGTCTGGGTTAAAGCTAATATGCCCTTTTGCGATACTAATGTCATTATCGCCAGATTGTATGACATATTCTACCCGTACAATATCACCTTCTTTTATTATATCTTTATCGGTTAATAAACTTGCTTCAACGCTCATAGGCCCAGGAGGTGGATTTGTTTCAGGCGAAATAGCAATAGTTATACTATTTGTTGCAGAAACAATATTAGATGCGTCTTCTGCACTTACAAGTGAAGTCTTATCAAATTGGCCAGCTTTTTCAAGCGTGAGGTCAATTGTTCCACTTTCTGCCAGTGCCTTGAATGTTATGGTCGCAACCTCAAAATTACCTGATGGGTATGGCCCTGGAGGTGTTTGAAAACGGCCGATATTCACATATCCATCGCCTATCTTAAACTCTGGGCTATCAGTATTAAGTGGCGACCTGGACGAATCAAATGAAACATACTGTACCTTCGATGGGTCAAATTTTATATAGGCCTGAGCAATAGCTACAGGAGTATCACCTGCTGAAGCATTTACTTTTACATCAAATGTTTGATTTTTACTTACAGAGCTTACGTTAGACTCAAGACTGACTGAGGCACTTGCGGCAAATATTCTAGTAAGAATAAAGGTGCCGACTAGTGAGAAAACTAGTAGGCCTAATATAATTTTTGGTTGTTTTTTCTTTAATATTTCAATCATAGTTCCATAATTTTAACTATCATAATTAAGTATTAGTATAGCTAGGTCTGCAAGATTTACATAACCATTTCCATCGCAGTCACCATTATTGTATGGAGAAACATTATTATTATACTCGAGTATTAGTCTGGCTAGATCAGCAAGCCCCACAATTTCATCACCGTCAAAATCACATACCACCTGTGGCTGCGGAATGGTATTATCTACTGTTACTGTCACCGCGACATTTCTTACATTGCCCGAGCTATCATAGGCTTTTGCTTCTATAGTATGAGAACCGTCAGTTAGTTTTGTTGTATCCAAACTAAAGCTATACGGTGATGATGTCGATGTAGCTTTAAGTTGGCTGTCAACATAAAACTCAACTTTAGAAACTGCCACATTATCAGACGCATTAGCACTTACAGTGATTGTACCTTTTACAGTACTATTATCGACAGGGGATGTTATAGAAACAGTTGGCATTTGGGTATCCGGTGGCGGTGTATAGCCATCGTAGCTCGCCTGAGTCCATAGGCAATAGTACTGAGACTGGTTATTATCCTCACACGTTACAGTTGGTGGATCAACTACATATATATCTTCCTTTTCAATAAGCCCCCACAAAAAGTTTTTTGCCTTACTGCTATCATCAAAACCTAAGCTCTTCCACAAATCAGCTTCATCAGGATTAAGTGCACCAGTGTTTTGTATATTGGCGTTAAATGATGTATCGCCAATAAAAAATCCGTAATCCCTAAAAGCACGGGCAAAAATGCGGGCAGTTTCAGTTAAACGAGGATTGTCAGTTAGCCTACTGTTAGAGTTAATCCAATCTTCAATTTCTTGATCTGTTAAGTCTAATGCAAAACGCATCCCCTCCGGTATAAGATGGCTATTATCTGTATATATTACGTCATACGGTGACTTTGAAGACCAGTGATTTTCCTGAGTTTTATATTCAAATTTTGTAGCTGGAGCCACTGCTATACCACAGTCTTTTCCTTCAGCAGTGTTTGGAAGTAGTTGATTTTCTGCACATTCTGGGCCACGTGCAGTATTTGGTATAGCTACGCTTAGTGCATGTCGAATTTCGCCCGCAGCAACCTCTTCTGCAGTTACAAGACCGGCTAACCAAGAAAGACCAACCCCTCGTCGTTTCAGGGGTCCTTCGTATGTTCTGTAATCAATAATTTCGCCGGTAATTTCATCTCGTCCAATGTTGGCTGTTCCTACACATATTCTGTTTGGGTCAAGACACAGTGGAGTATAACCAGATATCTCATATATTCTGCCATTCTCTTCATCCAATATAATCATCTGTGCATCTGCATTATTGCCGGCACTCCAACTAGAACTCCACGGTATTGGAGTATCTGGGTTTGATTTTTTCCTGTCCCAGTCAGTACTATAGATACTCTTAACGCCATCAAGGTTTGACGGGCTATTAGGACTGGTTAGTACTTTTTTAGTTTTTCCATTTGCATCACTGGCATAATAAATCGGCTGGCTATATGTACCTGCGGGATCTTCATAATGCATGGACATTCTAAAAAAGTTATCTACAACAATCTCACCTTCTAATGGTTCTGTACGTCTAGCACCACTCCAGTTATAAAACCTTGATGCATAATCATCACTCTTTGGGTGTTTAGGCAAACCACAGACTTTTTGGTTCCAGACAGCATTGCCAAAAGGTACGTCGTAGTCATAGTTTTGTACAGTTGTACTGCCGCAGTCTGATACAGTAGCAGCCGAAGAAAACATCAAATAAGCCGCACCAGAAATAGCAATTAGTAGTATTCCCACAAAGGCTACTTTTAGATTAAATTTTTTATTTGGAGACATTTTACTTTTTTTCTTATGCGAGGATTTTTTCGACATTACATTCCTTCGCTTACTAACACTACTCTAATAATTTATAACAATTATGCTTATATGTAAATCTCCTTTAGTCTTTTTTAAGCAGAACAGTGAAAGCTTCTGGCGGAATATCAACTGAGCCGAAACGTTTCATGCGCTCTTTTCCCTTCTTTTGTTTTTCAAGCAATTTACGCCTACGAGTTACGTCACCGCCGTAAAGTTTGGCCGTAACATCTTTTCTGTATGAGCTAACATCCTCTCTAGCGATAAATTTTCCACCAATTCCAGCCTGCAAAGCTACTTTAAATTGTTGTCTTGGAATAACTTCTTTTAACTTCTTAACAACATCGCGGCCAATTTTTTGTGACTCGCTTCTGTGAACAATTATTGAAAGCGCCTCAACTATATCTCCGGCCACGTAAAAATCAACTTTCACCAAATCTTCAGTCCTATAATTGGTAAGCTCGTAGTTAAATGTTCCAAAACCACTTGTTACAGTCTTTAATTGATCATAAAAATCTGTTAAAAGGTTAGCTAGTGGCGCCTCAAACGTTATAACAGCTAGCTCATCTACATATGAAATATTTTTTTGAACACCCCTTTTACTAGAAAACAACTGAATAACAGCCCCGACGTAATCTTGGGGAACAACGACCTCACCGTTAATCCATGGTTCTTTTATTTCAAGTACTTTTGAAACATCTGGTAATTCTGCTGCAGATCGAATATCAATTTCTTCGCCGTCTGTCATCATTATGTGATAGTCAGTAGACGGATTAGTAAGAATTAACTCAAGATTGTATTCTCGCTCTAATCTCTCTTTGACGATCTCCATATGTAGCAAGCCTAAAAACCCAATACGCACACCAAAGCCAAGAACTGGTGAATTTTCTGGGCTAAATTGCAAGGCAGAGTCTGATAACGATAATTTTTCAACTGCATCTTTTAGTACGTTATAGTATTCGTTGCTAGTCGGAAAGAAACCGGCATAAACAAACGGTTTTACATCTTTATAGCCTGCTAGAGGTATTGTTGTTTGATTACTTGTTAATGTTACCGTATCTCCTACTTTTGCCTGACGTGTACTTTTTAGATTAGTAACAATATAGCCGATTTCGCCAGTTTCCAATGAGGAGTTCGGCGACATACTTGGGCTCAATGATCCTACTTCTAGCGCAATACCATTGGCTTTTGTAGCCATCATAGTTATTTGATCAGACTTATTAATTTTACCGTCCACTATTCTAACGTACAAAATGACACCTCTATAATCATCATAGTAGCTGTCAAAAATAAGAGCTCGCGTTTCAGCTTCTGTAATACCTTTTGGTGCCGGCACATCTTTAATTATTCGTTCCAGAACATTATCTACACCTTTGCCGGTTTTAGCAGAAATCTCTAGGATTTCTTCTCTTCGGCAACCTAGTAAAGACACAACCTCCGCACTCACCCTGTCGACATCTGCCGCAGGTAAATCAATCTTATTGAGAACAGGTATAATCGTAAGATCTGCAGCCATCGCCAAGTAGACATTGGCTAAAGTTTGGGCTTGAATTCCTTGAGTTGCATCAACCACAAGCAGAGCCCCTTCACAGGCCTCAAGACTTCTTGAAACTTCGTAGCTGAAATCAACATGGCCTGGAGTATCAATCAAATTAAGTTGATGGCTCTCGTAGTTCATTCGAACAGGTTGAAGTTTGATTGTAATGCCTCTTTCACGTTCTAGATCCATGGTATCTAGAAGTTGCTGTTTCATGTCCCTTTTTGAGATTGTTCCAGTAAGCTCCAAAAGCCTGTCGGCAAGCGTGGATTTGCCGTGATCTATATGTGCAATAATACAAAAATTGCGAATTAACGATTGTTCCATAATCTAGCTCGCAGTATAACAGAGGTCAGCAATAACTAGAAGTCTATTCTTACTGGTTTTAGAATAAGTTGTTTCATTTTTTGAATAACTGCCCGTGCCTGATCAAGACTGAATATATAAGAAATCAACAGATGAGTTGTTAAGGTTACTCCAGCAATTGCTCCAAACTTAGCCCCTAGTGCAATAATACCCCTATCAGAAGTTGTTAGCGGCAGCAATGAAACTGCTATAAATGCTGCGACTATACTAAACCCTGTAACAGATACAATTTTACTTAAACTAGCCCAGAAAAACTTATTAAATATCTGAGAATCTCTGATTATCATAACTACAAAAAGTACTGCTACTTCACTCATTGCCACAATTGACTGCGCTAGAGCCAAACCTGCAATACCATAAGCATCAGGTTTCGCTAATGTGAAAGCTAAGTAAATATTTAGTGCAATTGCAAAGATTGATACGTAAAGTGGAGTTAAAGTATCTTTATATGCATAAAAATAACGTGAAAGCATAGCATAAATTGTTCGACCGATAATAGCTATGGTTAAGTAACCAAAGATTAAGGCAACTTCCGGTGCTACGCTACCAAAAATTAATCGTGCTAAATACCCTCTAGAAAAATAACCAATGGTAGCTACTGGAAAAGCAATCCAAAGCATAGTAAGTAAAACGTCTCTAAAATCTTTTCTAAATAAATCTGGCCTGTTCTGCGACAATCTATTAACTAGGCGTGGAAAAGCTGCAGTGGCAATTGAATTTCCTATTAACATTATTGGTACGTGATGAAGTGTCATTGCGTAGTTGTAATAGCTCACTGGGCCAGTTCCTAGATTTTGTGCTCGGTTTACTTCAACGACACTGTTTATTTGATCAATTCCTTGATCAAGTGATCTAGGCGGAAGTTGTCTTAATACAAATCTAAAGTCCTTACTCTTCCACTTAATGATAGGTCTGTATTTAAACTGTAGTCCTATCATTCCAAATAGCGCAACTAGTAACTGCAGAATTCCACCTAAGAGTGCACCAATTCCTAAGCCTACCACCCCAAAGCTGTCCTTAAATAAGAAGATAGACGCAATTATTGCCAAGTTATAAAATAATGAAGATATCGCATAAAAGAAAAACCTGCCGTATGTTTGCTGAAGAGAGGTAATTATTCCACCAACCGCAAAAAATAAAGGATTAAGTGCTAGTAACTGCATTATAGTAACGGCTTCTTGAAAATGATCTGGTGGCAAATTTGGTGCTAGCAAACTGATTAACGGTTTTGCAAAAACAAATATTATTACCGCTACCACTAGCATCACTATAATTGCTATATTTATCAAACTATTAGTAATGTCTAAAACGGCTTGTTTTTTACCTTGCTCAATTTTATCTGCAAGTACTGGCATATATGCCACGCCAAGCGCACCAGCCGCGATTGTAAAAAAGAAGAAATCTGGGATAACAAACGCAGCAAAAAAAGCATCAGATAGTCCTGGATCTACAACTGTAAAGTTAGTACTAATTAGCCTGTTACGTAAAAAACCCAAAACCTGACCCATTAACGCTACAACAACTAAAAGTGTCGCCGCGCCGCCGAGAGATACTTTTTTATTAGCACGACGAAGAATGCGGTTCATTCTTTATTATTATAGTTCGCAATAGTCTTAAGTGCTAGGAAAAACTTAAGTTTAACCACAATACGTACAGTGCAATTCCCATGAAGAACATTAACGTTAATAATATGGCCAGCTTTGCTGACTTCCAATAACCTTTAAAGAAATACATTGCTCTACTTCTAAACGTCTTGGTATTCGGACCCCTTGAAAGAAATAACACACCTCCAATTGCAGTAAGTAATATACTACTCATTAATAACACCACCATTAATCCAACTAAAGTGGAAGGTGAATCATTTAAATCATCATAAAATTTTGAAAGTACAAACATTGAAGTCTGTAAAATTACATATAAACCTACTCCAATACCTAATAACGGATGTTGAGAATAGATTTCTTTCAACCACTTCATAGCATTTTAGTAAAGTGCTGCGCTCTTTGGCATATGAGAGCCTTCTAGAACTTTGTGCACGTCATCCGCCTCGATTGTCTCATGTTTTACTAGTGCATCTTTTAGTGCTTCTAACTTATCTTTATTGGCTTTGATAACCTCTCGAGCTCTGTGTGCCGCCTCTGTTACTAAGTGTTCTACTTCATCATCAATTATTTTTGCAGTTTCGTCAGAATACTCTCTTTCGTGAACGAGCTTATCTAACATCATGCCGTCTTCTACGTGAAAAACTTGATTTCTAAGTTTTTTACCCATGCCTTGATTAATTACCATATCCCGTGCAAGCTCTGCGGCCTTTTGTAAGTCGTTGCCCGCACCAGTGGTTACGCGATCTGTTCCATATACTACTTCTTCTGCAATACGGCCACCAAGCATTCTTGCAAGGACATCTTTAAATTCAATAATGCTATGGTAGCTCTTGTCTTCTGGCGGAATAAACCAAGTTACGCCACCCGTTCCTCCGCGTGGAATAATAGTAACTTTATGAACCATGTCACTATCTGGTAATACATGTCCGACAATTGCATGTCCCGCTTCATGATATGCGGTGATATCTTTCTCTTTTTCGCTCATAATCTTGCTTTTGCGTTCTGGACCAATTGCCACTTTTTCAAATGCCGCAGTTACATCATTTTGGTTAATTGTTTTTCTGTCGTGATGAGCTGCAACTATCGCCGCCTCATTTGCAATATTTTGTAGATCCGCACCAGACGAACCAGCAGTTTTTGCAGCTAATGCATCAAGATCAACGTCATCAGTGAGCGGTTTCTTTTTAAAGTGAACCTTTAAAATTGCCTCTCTATCTTTTCTATCTGGTAAGCCAATATTTACCCGGCGGTCAAAACGCCCTGGTCTTAATAATGCCGGGTCAAGTACGTCTGCACGGTTTGTAGCAGCTAGCACAATTACGTTCTGGCCTTGCTCAAAGCCGTCCATTTCAACCAAAATTTGATTTAGCGTTTGCTCCCTTTCATCATGACCACCACCCATACCACTACCACGGCGCCTACCTACCGCATCAATCTCATCAACAAATATTATGCAAGGGGCATTCTTTTTTGCCTTAGCAAACAAATCACGCACACGCGATGCACCAACACCAACAAACATTTCTACAAACTCAGAACCAGAAATACTAAAGAATGGTACGTTTGCTTCACCAGCAACTGCGCGGGCAAGCAAAGTTTTACCGGTTCCTGGAGGACCAACAAGTAATACGCCTTTTGGAATTTTTGCTCCTACCGACTCAAACTTTTTTGGGTATTTAAGAAACTCGACCACTTCTTCAAGATCTTGCTTAGATTCGGCACTGCCGGCTACATCTTTAAAACTAACCTTATCTTTTTCATTTCCGTAAAGTCTTGCTTTGCTTTTTCCAAAGCTCATTGCTTGATTACCTTGGCCTTGTGCACTCCTAAGCATAAAGAACAAAACACCAGTAATTATTAAAACCGGCAGTAAAGATATTGCTATATTTGCCCACGTACTACCACTGTTTGATTCTTCTTGAACGTTAACGGTAGTAACTCCCTGCTCCAGGCCTTGTTCATATATGCTTGAGCCAGGTTCTTTCCGAGATTCAATGGTCGGTTCTTCTTCGCCCTTTTTTGTAACTTCAAGTTTATTACCTGTGATATTTATTGATTCAACTTCGCCGTTGTTGGCCTGCTGAACTACTTCAGAAAGTGGTTTTGGTTCTAGTTCACTAGGCTGATTATATGCTGCATAAACAATTAATCCGACTAAAATAATCAGTGCTACAAACCCTACATTTCTAAAGCCCCGTCCGCGATTAGAATTACTGTTTCCACCCACACGTCTAAAATTTTTTCTATCCATATGCTAGCAACATTATACAGATTATATTTACAGGTGGCTACACTTTAGTTAGTTCTAAAAAGTCTTTACAATATTTTATATTGTTGTTTTTGTTGATAGATGAAGTCTTGCCTGACTTAAGCACTTTTGCATTTACAACAATTGCCTCAAGTTGTTTAGCAGAAAAATCTCTAATCTCATTTAATCTTAGCCAGTGAGCAACTAATTCTTTAGCTTCTTTATGACCCAGACCACGCAATAACTTTCTATCTAATTGATTGTCTTTTTCGTAATGTAGCTCATTTAAAATAGAGTCAATCTCTGTATTAGTTCTTTCTGAGTTTTTATAAATTTCTATAAACTTTTTTCTTTGTTCGGCACTTAATTTACCGACAACATTTTTTCTAACCCAGTTTCGTAAGTATTTTTCATCTTGGTTTGTCTCGTCCTCACGCCATTGTAATTTGTGCTTTCTGGCGTAATCTAAAATATCTGCCTTTGTCATATTAAGTAATGGTCTAATAACTTTTTCAGTAGACTTAAGAGAACTAAGGCCCTTTCTTTTTGTGCCACGTAAAATATTGATAATCATAGTCTCGATTACGTCATCTTGGTGGTGAGCTGTTACCATTGCTTCTGCGTCATGCTTATTCATCGCTGCCTCAAGAAATTTATATCTGGCTTTTCTGGCTAAATCTTCGCTGGTATTTTTACCTAGATGGCCTTCGGCGTATTCAAACCTAATACCATATTGCTTGGATAATTTTCCAACAAACTTTCTATCTGTTTCAGAGCTTTTTCTAATACCATGGTCAAAGTGTGCAACCACTATTTCAATCTTAGGTAAATTACTTAACATGTTAAGTAATACTACCGAGTCAACCCCACCAGAAACAGCGACAATATATTTGCCTGGATTTAATAATTGTTTCATTGTTATAATAATAACAGATGAAATATATTTATTTTATAAGGCACGGCCTCAGCGAGTTAAACGTTGCCGGTCTGGTAGCCGGTCATACTGACACACCATTGGTAGATGAAGGCCGAGAGCAAGCTAAAAATGCTGGCAAACAAGCAAAAAAGCTTGGCATTGACCATATAATATCTTCCCCGCTTGCTCGCACAATAGAAACGGCAAAAATAATTGCCAAAGAAATAAACTATTCTGAAGATAAAATAGAAATTAATCCGCTGTTTGTAGAAAGGCATTTTGGCGATATGGAGGCTCAAAAGTATAAGCCTGGCACAAATTATGATGTGATTAATAACGCAGAAAAAACAGAAGACATAATCGAGCGCGCCGATAGAGCTATTAATTATTTACGCTCACTACCTTATAAAAAAATTATGGTTGTTAGCCACGGTTCAATGGGACGTGCGATGCGGCATCACTTAGTTGCTGATGAACCGTTTCACCACCCAGTTCACTTTGTGAATGCTGAGATTATTCAGTGGTCTCTATAGGCTCTAGTCCTAGCGAAATAAAGCCAACTTTGTTCATAGCTTTTATTTTTTCATCCAAGAGTTTTTGAAATTTTTCAGCAGCATACTTTTTTTTGCCCTCAGTTCTAAAATCAATAACATTTTTTAGTGCTTCATCTTTTCGGCGTCTCATTTTTTCTGTTTTATTATTATATTCATCACTTTCTATAACATCTTTTACAACATTTAGAACGGCTAAGATTGTGTTCTCGTCAAGTTCTTGACTGCTTGCCTGACGCCCCTGGTGATCATATGTAGATAATTCCCCGCTTAATGTCTTTTTAGTAACCATAACTATAAATTGATCGCGCCCATCACTGTGTGTTTCAGTTAACTGCCAATAAAATGAGTCGTCATCTGCAGCACAAAATTGGAGTGTTTTTGGCTTTGTTGTTGCTGTGTGATTATCGTGCAACACTACTCCTCCTTCGGCACCATATGAGAACTGCATAACAACTCCTGACCTGTATTCACTGCCCAGAAAAAATTCCTTATTTTGCTCAAAATACCTACTAGAAAAATGATGCCAAAGCTGATCGGGCCTATCTTGTTCAGGCAAAAAAAATGAGCCCTGCTCGGACTCTATGTTTCTACTTTGATCTAGTATTGTCATACTAGACTTTTATTATAACTAATACCTTCAACAAAATGCTATTGTTTTACTTGCAACATTTTTACCCCTAGCCTTTATGTAATATTTATGCTATATTTACCCCTGTTATAGATATTAGTGCATAGACTTCTTACGCGTGCATATGTGCATTGCACTAGGCGTAGCTGAGAAGCGGACTGAATCGTATTTAAATACGATGAAGGAGCATCGAAATCTGCAACAACGTGCAATGCCATAAGCAATAGTAGAGTTGATTGCTCAGCAAACAAGCAGACTATTGCGATGCACACGTAAGAAGTCGGTGTAGCTCAGTTGGTTAGAGCGCAGGACTCATAAGCCTGAGGTCGTAGGTTCGATCCCTACCACCGACACCAGATTAGAATTGCATAGTAGCTTCCGTAAAATAATATTTATTTTACTTTCAGCTTTTATCAATTCTTACGCCTTACCCCACAAATGCCAGCATTTGCAGGGGCCTCAATAGACCCAATACTAAAATACGCGAACGAGCGTGTTTTTTAATTTGACATTACAACTACACTTTTATTTTAGACAAAGAATCCTACCTTTGCTTTGGTGACGACTTTGGGGGCATCGTTTATCCGACCAACTAAGAAAATGCAATTATATTGACCTATTGATCTATTATCACTCTTCTAAGAGTGCGTCAAAATCTAATATTATTTCGTCTGTTGTAGGCAATAGCTCATAGGCAAGCCCACTTGTGTTTTTTACTGCCACTATTATGGCCTTTCGTTTGTTATTTTTTGATTTTTGTGAGGTTTTTGTTTGTCATTTATTGACACTCTCTATTATACATGTTTTAAATATTTTGTCAATGTGTTTATGATTTTATGCAACTTGTTGACAATATTACCCCTGTAACGTATACTATATCCTTAGCTAATCCTAAATTATTGGATAAGATTTTCGCGGGGTGGAGCAGCGGCAGCTCGCGTGGCTCATAACCACGAGGTCGCAGGTTCGAGTCCTGCCCCCGCAACCATAAGCACTTTAGCCTCTGTAATTTATTACAGAGGTTTTGTTATTTATTTGATGTTTATAGCACTTTATATTTGGTATACTAATGTACAAGATGTATACTAATGTACAAGATGTATAAGGAGAATTATGGCTGAACAAGAACTCCCATCACAACAACCTTCAATTCCGGAAACTGTACCAGAAGCTTCTGTACAAGATAGAATAACTGATTTAGCTATTGACCTTACAGATGCTCAAGGTAGTGAAGATTATTCTGGTGAAATAAAAACAGCAATTTTTTATGTACCCGACCATGAAACAGGTGATTCAAAATACCCTTCGTTAAAAATTAATATTCCAAAAGAAGAAGTTTCAGAGAAGTATCAGTGGCGAGCAGAATTAACCTTCGGGAATCAAGACCCTGCTTTAAGTTCACATGTTCTAGTAAAAAAAGATGGTTCAATTGTTGTAACAGACTATGCTGATGGTGAACCAAAAGTATTAGATGAAAGACAAGCTGAAAGCTTTTTCACGCATATGAAAGATATTCAAGGTAATCTAGTTGAAGACGCTTAGACATCGTTCTCTGAATTCAATCGATTGAATTTAATTAACTATACACTACTCCTACTCATCTCTTGAACAATCAGGATGTACCTGAGCCACCAAGCATAAGCCGAATGAGATAACAGATAGAGATTCACGTTTTAGTGAGTCTCTTTTTTTTGTTTGAAGAAATATTATCTCTGTAAATTAGGTTCCAGTATTACTTGGTAGTTTTTGTATCTTATATTGACCTAATACTGTTTTTATTGCATTACTTATGCTAGAATATAGGTTATGGCAACTTTTAGTTATTATCCAGCTATGAATGCTCGCAGCAGCCGACGTATATTCGGGGGCTGTTCTTGAAGATGCACTAAATATTAAACAAAGCCTTAGCAGCCCCTTTTAAACTAAGGGGCTTTTTTAATATTTGGAGATTTATCATGACTGATAAAAAAATTGGCATTGTGTCCGGAGTTGGACCACTCGCTGGAGCTGATGTTTTAACTAAAATTTACAAAGTATCGGCAGAAAAATACAAAGCAGTCGAAGACATTGAGTACCCTAAGTTAATATTAACGAATTTAGGGGTTAATGGTGTTGGAAATACTGGAAAGATTAACAAAGAGTTCATTAAAACTGTCCAAGGGCAAGTAACATTTTTAGAAGAAAGTGGCTGCAGTTTTATTGGCATTGCCTGCAATACGGCTCATTTATTTCTTAACAAAATTAAGCTAAATAAGCATACTACGCTAATAAACTTGCCCGAAGAAGTTGCAAAATTTACGCACGACCAAAATATTAAAGATGCACTGCTACTTTGTTCGGCGGAATCTAAAAAACAAAACTTGTACCAGCCATACTTAAATAAATACGGCATCAGTTATAGTTATTTAAAACCTAACGACACTAAGTTACTAGACTATGTTATTGGTTTAGTAATGGCATATAAAATCGAGGATTCATCTGCACTAATAAGCAAGATTCTAGATTCTTACAGAGGAAAGCCTGTACTAGCCTCATGTACCGAACTACCGGTGGCAATAAACCAGGTTAAAACCATTAAAGACAAAGTTATTGATTCTAACTACATACTAGCTCTAGCTTTAGCAGATAGCTATTACGATGGTCAGGGTAGTTAGTTGATTTACCTACCTTATTCCATAGCATTACTTGGTAGTTTTAGTTACCCCTCTTTGTATAGTGGTCATGGTTAGTTTTATTTTAGCATGAAATAACTTACTGTAAGCAACTCCACCTAGCTATCTCGCCGTATACCCTGTTCCAGTCAATGAATACCCTTTTTTTATTGTATTTGATTCAAAGACCCCATTGTAAATCTTCATACGGTTCTGATAAATTATCACTTCTATTGTCTGGCTGAGGACAATATTGCTGGTCGGGATTAGCCCTACAGCTTGATGAATCTATGTTCTGAGTTTTTTCACCTAATAAAAACACCGATATTAGAATAAAAAGCCCTAGTGCAAAAATAAGAATAATAATGAGTCCCAGCTTATTTGAGATGGTTTCCTTGTCTTGTTCTGACATGTCTGATAGCTTCACAATATAATTATATCAATATACTCGATTAAAAATTGATGCCTG
>JAGQMZ010000011.1 GCA_020428405.1 Candidatus Saccharimonadota bacterium
AAAGCAGCAAAGGCAAAAAATACAATACTTTATGCGATAATTGGTTTAGTGGTGGCTATAATGGCGACTACTATTGTAGGGTTTGTGTTTGGTAGATTATGAAAATAAAACTATTACTATTAGCTATAAGTTTGATTGCAGGCATGCTGGTTGGTTTTAGTATTGGAGAAGTGGCTGCACAAAGCGACCCACTTGTAGATGCATGTGTCGGTCAAGCTTTTGAAGAATCATCCACTTGCAAGGGTAGAACTGTTGAAAACCCCATACTTGGGCCTAATGGCATCATAACCAAAGTTGCGCAAATTTTAGTTATTTTTGTTGGGGTTGCATCAGTGATTATGATAATGGTCGGAGGGTTTAAATACATGGTTTCTGCAGGAGAAGCAGGCGCAACAAAAAGCGCAAAAGATACAATACTTTACGCAGTAATAGGGCTGGTTGTTGCCGTAATGGCTCAAGCAATAGTATCTTTTGTATTAAGGCGCTTGTAAGCTAAAATAAGCATTAAAGGAGAAGCGATGAATTTATTAAAAAAAGCAACAATGTTACTTGCATCACTTGCTATAGTGAGCGGTGTGCTTATGCCAGTAGCCGTAGTAGCTCAAACGCCCCAACAGGATGCATGTGAAGGCTTAAAATTAACAGGGGGTTCTTGCGGTGGTAGTGCGAACACAGAAGTTCAGGACATTCTAACAACCGTAATAAATATTTTTTCTTTTATAGTCGGTGTTACTGCTGTGATAATGATAATAATTGGTGGATTGCGTTACATCACATCAGGAGGTGACGCTAGCAACACAAAGGCAGCCAAAGACACCATTTTATATGCGATTATTGGAATGGTCATCGCAGTATTGGCTCAAGTAATTGTTAGGTTTGTGCTTGGGCGGGTAGGTTAATTGCTTGAAAAGGTTATGCAAAAATAGTAAAGTGTAGCTTATACAACAAAGAAAGGAATATCACATTCTATGAAAAAACTTTTACAAAAACTTACAACCTATCTGACAGGTTTGTTATTTGCAGTGATTCCACTTCTAACACCTGCAGTAGCACACGCTCAGAACACTAGCCCAAATATTCAAAATGGGCTTAACACAGGAACTTGTTTAAATACAACAAGCCCTGATTGTGAAGTAGGAAATGGCGAAGAAGCAGTAAACAACATCATTACCACTGTAATTAATATATTTTCATTAGTGGTTGGCGTTGTATCGGTAATAATGATAATTGTTGGCGGATTGAAATACATAACATCCGGCGGTGATAGCGGCAACGTTAGCGGTGCCAAGAACACTATTCTGTATGCAATTGTTGGTCTAGTGATAGTTGCACTTGCTCAAGTAATAGTAAGGTTTGTACTTAGCCGAGTAGAAACAGGCAGTAGTTCAGCATTTTAAATTAACTAGGAAAAATATGAAAACAAAGATAATATCACTTACAACCCTTGCCCTGCTTATTGTTCCAGTAATTGCATTTTCAGGCACAGCTAATGCTCAAGCAGACATAGAAAGCGGAGTTTGCGCTGGCGTTAATTTTGACCCTGCAGCTTCTGAGTCCTGTGATCCTGCAACATCAAAAGATGCAGCAGAATCATCCGTAAACAAAATAATAACAACAGTTATTAATATTTTTTCATTGGTGGTTGGAGTTGTATCGGTAATAATGATAATGGTTGGTGGTTTAAAATATATTACATCTGGTGGCGACTCTACTGCGGTGAGTGGTGCTAAAAATACTATTTTGTATGCACTGGTAGGTCTTGTGATTGTTGTATTGGCCCAAGTAATTGTTAAATTTGTATTGGGGCGTGCAACTGCACCGCCAGATCCAAGTATTACAGGTATGTTATTTGTAGGTTGAATATAAACTACTTGTCAAAAACATGCTAAAAATTCAAATCTGAAATGTCAGCACAAAGACACTCATGATTAAAAAGAAGCCATCCACCCCCTTTCATACACCACAATATCCTCAATAATTTATTGAGGATAAAGATTAAAAACAGTATTTAGTGACGGTAACCAAAAGTATTACTAAGAGATTTGGATTTTCTTAACAGTATCTTGTTTTACTTTTGTAAAGCTAATTGTTAGAACGCCGTCTTTTAGCACGGCCTCTATCTCGTCTTCTTTAACGGCTATTGGTAGCGCAATGCTACGAGAAAACTCTCCCCAATAACATTCTTGCACAAAATAGTTGACTACATCGTCCTCGTTGCCAGCAGATAAAGTTCCACGAATGCTAAGCGTGTTATCTGCAATACTAACATCTAGATCGCTTTTATTTACACCGGCAGTCCTGGCTTTTACAACCAATTTTTCTTTAGTTTCATAAACGTCAACCGCTAGTTGGCCGGGCACGGCCTCTTCTTCATCCCACTCATCAACCGGTTCTTCTGGCTGTTCTTGTACTTGAGTATTTTCTTGGTGTGGTTGATCTTTTGCCGCATCATCATTAAAATCGTCCTCACCCAAAAATGCAGCTGTAAGCTCATCTTCCATAAGCAGATCATCATCTTGTTGCTTACGCGCCATTGTTGTTATCCTCCAACATCTATAATATCATTTAGTATACTTGAGATGGTTTTTGTCTTATATGCAAGTATAAACAGAGTTAGGCTTAAGCGCAACAAACCATCCATTATTTACAACATATAAATAACAACACTATGATTACATATTTGCTACAATTTATTGCTCCGGATGACTGTATTCAATGTGGTAGTGAGGGCTTGTTGCTTTGCGAGTGGTGTAGGCTAAGTCTGGAAACAGTGCCTAGCAGGTGTTTTTATTGCCAAAAAGTTACCAATGATTATGATATCTGTGACAAATGCAAAAATAAAAGCAGTATAAGAAAGTTATATGTAGCAAATGAGTATAAAAACGAGCCCAAAGAGCTAGTAGCTGCTCTTAAGTTTAAATCTAAGCGCCAAGCAAGCATACCAATTTCCCGTATTATGGCCGAGCAACTTCCCTATTTAGACAAAGAAACAGTTTTGGTAAATCTACCAACTGCCCCAAAACGTGTTCGTCAGAGAGGCTTTGACCACACCAAGCTTATTGCCAAAGCGATAGCAAAACAAAAAGGAGTAAAGTATATAAATGCACTTAGCAAAACAGATAATAAGCGCCAAGTAGGAGCAACCAGAAAGCAAAGACTAAACCAAACAGTAAACTCTTATAGGGTCACCGTGCCACGTAAAGTTGCCGGTAAAAACGTTATTATTATAGATGATGTGGTTACAACAGGGGCAAGCATTGATTCTGCGGTTAAGATTTTAAAGAAGGCTGGAGTAAAGCAGGTTTATGCCGCCGTATTTGCCTATACCAAATAAAGGCGCACATAACTTTATAATTAATGCTATAAATAATACTATAATTAATTATAGTATTATGCTATTTTACATCTGTTATTTTATAAGCAAGTAGTGGTTAATGTGGTACCTAATGTACTACCGAATGTTATCGGTGCTTATGAACCCTATACACTTACTGTTGGTACACGTCGGTCTGGAACTTTATGAACCCAGACCTTATGCGTAACGTCTATAGCCGCTTATTTTTTCAATAATTCCTTTTTACTTCCGTCAATTATCAACACGTCGGCATCACTCAGAACAACATACTCATAGTTATATTTATCAAAAAGTTCTTTTCGTAGCTTATTAATTTCTTTTTTATATTTTGGGCTATCGGCATGGGGAATCACGCGAACGTCAGTTAGTCCAAGTCCATCCCAAACTATCTTTTTTTGATAAGGTGGAAAAGTTAGCTTCTCTTGGTCCATATGCTCAAAGCCATGTAAATTCGGGCCAGCAATAATAGAGCCAGCCGAATGTCCTGCAAAAACATACTTCCCCTGTTTCACATCTCGGCAGATAATTTTGTCAAATCCACTTTGTGCCAAGGCCCGCCGCAACAAAAATGTATTTCCGCCAAGTAAAACCACAAGCCCAGGTTTGTAATCAGCAACAAATTTATTAAGCTCTGCTTCTTTTCCAAAATAATCACGCAAATCTAGTCTATAAAAGTTAAAACCATTTTTTGTGAAAAGTTCGCGCTGAAACGGCTCGCCACTATCACCTTCTTTGTGGTCGCGGGCGTTAAAAACAACAAGTGCATTCTTATTTTTACCAACTAATTTACGCAACTTGTCGGCGTGATCACCAAAGTCTTGACTTGCTAAAAATAATTTCATCTCTCTTCATTCACTCCCAACAAAACATGTTTCTTGGACTTTTTCGCCTCTTGAAAAAAGTTACATAGTCTTACTGGCGGAAGGGGTGGGATTCGAACCCACGGTACCGTTTCCGGCACGCTGGTTTTCAAGACCAGTACCTTCAACCACTCGGTCACCCTTCCGTAAATATATTGTTAAACTTGGCCGTCACCGTCAAAATCTTGACCAGTTAACTGCTCTAGCTTTTGTAGGGTTTGAGCTAATACATCTTGTGTGAATATAAGCTCTTCTTCTAGGGCCACGATCCGCTCTTCGAGGTTTCCAGCTTCGGTTTTTCGTTTATGTATTTGGACTTGTTGAAACAAATCCCAAAATGTACCCAATGCGTACCTCACATATATTATTAGGGTTGCCTAACCCATTAGTTTTGGCGGAGAGAGAGGGATTCGAACCCTCGCGGGAGCTTGCGCCCCCCTAACGATTTAGCAAACCGTCCCCTTCAGCCACTTGGGTACCTCTCCTTCGTCGGCGTGTGATGATTTGGTCATCAGTTTTGCCAGAAAAATAAATTTCCTGACAAAATTATTAACCAGATCAAGCCGCTTCCTCTAAAAATCGCGAATTCTCTCGCGATTTTTGTAAATGAACAAATTTTAGCTACCTCTTATCCTCCAAAAGGAACCCTTCATTTTAGGGACCCCATTTGATGATTGGCTGATTTTTAGCTAGATACTTAGCTGAGGCAATCTAACAGGGGTAAATTATACCATTCAATCCGGTTTAATCCAAACTTATTCCCTGGTCTGGTTTCTGTAGCGTGCTGTTTGCGGTACAATAATGCTAATGAATGAAATAAAAAAACGAACCAAAGCTCGCGTTCTACTTATTAAATTTTTTGTGCCAGACCTAGCCGAACTTATTCCAAACTTTATTGTAAGCCTCCTTTTACTACTAGTTGCTAGTCGGCATGCTGTGTTAGTGTTACTTGCTAATGGCACGCCGATTACAGATGTCTCGGTCGGTGATGTTTATGGCCAAAGACTAGACTATGTAGTTGATTTATTACAAGTGCCAATTCTTGGCCGAGTGGTTTTGTTCCTATTTTGGTTAGCGGTTGGAAGCGTAGTATATGTTATGGTGTGGCTGTTCCAAAACTTTGCAGTAGAAGTTTATGATGACGTTACTCATGCTAATGTTAAAATGCCGGGTAAAGACATAAACGAAGAAGAAGGCTGGTGGGGCACGACACTATCTCACACTATATTTTTAGGCTGTAGTGCAATTTTGTTTTTGTTTTATCTAATACTGGCCATAAATTTGTTGTTACCTTCTTGGGCGCAGCTGTTTGAGTCGGGTCTACAATCACTTTTGACAACAGAAGGCTTTATAGAGATGAGTTTTGCACTTCTAGGCACAATGTTTACGCTACACATTTTTGTATTGTTCTGGAGAGTCTTTCTACGGTTTAAAAGCTACATTTATAACGCGTTCTAGGGTACAATACGCTTATGCAACCGGAGCAACAGCAACAAATACCACAGAACCAACCTCAAATTCAACCTCAGCAATCTGGCTGGCAATTTGTTTCAGATGAAAATCAAAGCCCACCTTCTCAAGTACAAGACACTCAAATAAGTTGGACGGCTTCTGAATTTGTTGCTTATCAAAAAACAGCCGGCTGGTATTTTTTAATGATTTTAGGGATGCTAGCATTGGCTGCTATTATTTTTGCCGTAACACAGGATTGGATATCAACAACATCTATTATTTTAATAGGTATTTTATTTTTAGCATTCGCTTCAAGAAAACCAAGAACGTTAAATTACCAAATCACCAAAGATGGCATACAAATTGGCGAAAAATTATATGTATTTAATACTTTAAAATCGTTTGCAGTTATAGACGAAGGCTCACTTCATTCAGTTATGCTAATTCCTGTGCAGAGATTCCTGCCGTCTATAAGTATTTATTTTGATCCTCAAGAAGAGCAAAAGATAGTAGAAGCAATAGGCAGCTACTTACCGCATGAAGACAGAAAGCAAGACGCAATTGATCGTTTCATGCATAAAATACGGTTCTAATTCATATAATTATTACGGTTTAGGGTAGTTAATTATGAATATTGCTAAGTCGGCTAAATCAACTTGACCACTATTATCGAGATCAATTGCGTCATCAACCTTACCGTACTGAAGTAATAGCAGCGCTAAATCACCTAGGTCAACGATATCATCTTTATTAAAGTCACCTATCTTTAGGTTGCTGGTACTAGCAGACAAGTTTCTAGGCTCTGAGCTGTTGCCTGCTGCATCGATTGCAACAACAGAGTAGTTATATGATGTTCCATTGCTAAGCCCAGTGTCGGTATATGTTAGGGTGTTAACGGTTGCGATTACGCTGCCGTTTCTTGAAACTCTGTAGCCAACCACTCCCGCGTTATCTGTACTTGCATTCCATGCTAGGGTAATAGAATCTAGGGCTGAACTGGTAGATCTAAAGTTTCCAGGAGCTGTTGGTGGCTCATCATCAGTATTATCTACACTAACAGTTATCTGGTTAGTTGTCTTAGTGTTTGCTGGCGATGCTTTATCATATGCCTTGGCGTACACGGTGTAGTTACCGTCTGTTACGCTGGTTGAGTTCCAGCTAACACTGTAAGGGCTAGTTGTATCTGTACTAACCAAGGTATCTTGTACGTAGAACTCAACTTTTGCCAAGCCTGTTCCGCCAGCGTTATCTGATGCATTAGCGGATAGTGTGGCATTACCCTTTAATACGGCATTATTAGATGGTGCGGTCAAAGTAACGTTAGGTGCGGTTTTGTCTGCGACAGTAACGTTTATAATTTGGGAACTGCCTGTATTTCCGTATGAATCTCTTGCTCTAGATTGTATGGTATGAGCACCTAAACTGACACCGTTTGTGTTCCAAGAGTAATTATAGGGTGCACTTGAAAGAGTTGCCTTTACGCTGCCATCAATTAATATGTCAACGCTACTTACAGCGCTTGTATCGGTTGCTGATGCTGTTATTGATACTGTTTCGCCACTTCCAATAACAGCATTATTAGCAGGCGCAGTTATTGAGGTAGTGGGTGCAGCTGTATCAACAGTGTAATTTGCGCTGTATAAATTATTTGCGCCAACTATATTAACTACTTGATCATTAAGTAACTGTGAAGCGGTTGTTAAGTTTAGGTTAGCCGTTCCCGATGTCGCTTTTGTTTTAAATGCAACACTTGCCAAATACTTATCTCCTGTGACTAATCCAGTGTTTTGGGCGCGCGATGCTTCAATTTTGATCGTGCCAGATTCATCAGTTTGTCTTCCTACTAGAGGAAAGTCTGAATTTGTAAAGCTAATACTTTGAAACTCTAGTAAGTTTGTGGGGTAAGTAAATACAGCACCGGCTGCTACAACAGGCGTGGATCCGCTATTTACTCTTACGTTGACTGTAAATGTTTGATTCGCGCCGTAAGTAATATCCGTTGGTGTCAAATATACTGCTGGAGCATTAGGGTTTTGTTCTGCAGCTTGGCTTCTAAAAAGAACAAAAACCCCAAACAGGGCAATTATGGTAATAAACAATACTACAAATTTTTTATCAATCCTAAAAAAATGGCTTTGCGAACTCATCAATCTTCCTCGAATGTTATTTGTATGTTTGGACTTGTTCCAAGGATATTTTTAGCTTCAGAATTGTATACTTTTGTATTTTCTGTGAATGCAAGCTCAGTTAAGCCACTATTGCCCAAAGCCTTAAATTGCACGACTGCAATTAATTTTTTGCCTGTTACAGGTTCAGTGCCTGGTTCTATAGCGGCATCTATTCTTACTTTTCCTGATCCACCGCTAGATAATGCCGTTGTAGGAAATGCTGAATTTTCATTATCAATACTTATGAACTCAAGGGAATCTTCTGTATATGTAAATTCTGCTCCAACAGCACTAACATATTCTGTGCCAGGGTCCACATATATAGACACATTAACAACTTCATCAGCTTTAAGGGTGCTTGGTTCTGCTTCACCTGAAATTTGAGCTTGGCTGCTCTCTGTAGTTTCTATAGCAGATGTTGCTGGTTGAGAAGTAGAAGATTCGTTGCGGTTGGCCCAGTATAGTGCTCCTGCAGTTAATGCTACTAGAACTATAAGCAGTACAACAATAGTAATTGGCGCAACCTTCTTTTTTGGCGATGTACTCTGTGGTGAGGTGTTTTGGTTTGTTGGTTCCATTTTGCTAATGCTTATTATTTACATATAAGTGTAGAGCACAATTTTTAAAGAGTCAACAAATTATATAACTACACCGTAAAACATCTCCAGCAGCTTATAGACTATATAAGCTGGCCAAACAAGTGCTTTTAAAAAGCCTGTGACTACTGCTCCAAAACCTATAGCCGCCTGCATGTTGTAAACTAAGGCGCCAATGAAGCCGACAAAGTAAAGAGCTCCACCACTGGCATGTTTTGGCCCACTACCTTTATCCATCTTTTTACTCCACTCTTTCCATTTATCGGCATCAATATTTTTTGCTTTAATTTGGATTTCTGGATCTTTAGATTTTGCTTTTGCCATTTGAACCCCCTATTATTTTTTAATTGAATCAATTATTTTGTCTGCACCATCAACGCCGCTTTTTAGTGATTCTTTCACGGCATTTGCGCTATCTTCGCCTAGACCCTTGGCAGTATCTACTGCAGTAGTAACTGCTGTTCTTAGCGCTTCAACTGTATCACCACCAGTTTTCCCAACAGCGTCTACAGAACCTTTTACGGCTGCGACTGCGGTATCGCCAACATCATTGCCTAAGTCTTTAGCGCTTTCAATTGACTGCGCAACCGTACCTTTTACGGCTGCATCTTGTGTGCCACCTGAGTTCATAAAACCCTCAACAGTGCCAGTCACTACTCCTTTTACGGATTCAACAGTGGTGCTACCAATTTCTGCTAGGCCCGAAAAAGCTCCCTTAATTAGAGAGGCTGGAATATCAATTCCCTCTTTTGCAAATTCACCAGTTTCTTTAAGGGTAGTAATCGTAATATCTTTTACAGAAGTTACCACCGAACCAGCAATATCAGTCACCCCTTTTAAAGTTGATGTTACACCACCTTTTACGCCGTTAACGACATTTGATACTAAAAACATAGTGACCCCTCTTGTTAATTAATACTATTATTATAGCAAACCGTTAAAGCTTATAGATTTCTCGAGTCGTATGCCCAGTGCAGCAAAGCTTGACGCTGTCTAGGCCGACAGTTTACATCACCTGGAGTGCAATACTTTTTTACTTGTGACACATGCCTTTTAAAATTCTTCCAGCGTTTAATCTGACGTTTATCTTCTTCTGGAATACGTCTGCCCATGTAATAACGGAAATACCACAAGAACCAACCCTTAGGGTCTTCTGGGTAAATCCAACCTTTTTGTTGCCATACTTCAAGCGGCTGACTGGCGTTTACTCTATAGTAGTTTAAGCTTTTATCGCCATGGCCAGTTTTGGAATACCTTACACTTTCAAACCAATCTTTTGGGAATTCACTTGGCGTCTCACTAAAATAATTACCCCCAAAAACTCCAAGACTAAGCATTTGCTTTGGAGTAAGTTCGGGCGTAAATTCCTCACCGAAATTTTTACCCACTGGCTCGGTGAGTCTATATTCGTAACCTTTTTGATATTCTTCATCTACTTGAACTTTCTTCATAACAAAATTATAGCAGCGAGCAGTGCTATAATTTGGCTATGCTTACGTTTATTCAGGGGGTTTACCTTTATCTACTAACAGCAGTAGCTTTCTTTGCAATTGATATCATTTGGTTGGGCGTAGTTGCTAAAAGTTTTTATAACAAACAACTTGGCTCATTCCTAGCAAGCAACATCAATTGGGTAGCGGCAATATCATTCTATTTAGTATATATTTTCGGCATTATCTATTTTGCAATTCTACCTGGGCTAGAAAAAGGTTCATATAAAATCTCCCTTATAAACGGTGCAATTCTTGGATTATTAGCCTACGCAACTTATGATCTTTCAAGCCTTGCAACGCTTAAAAATTGGCCATTTACTGTAGTGGTTGTTGATATAGCCTGGGGTATAATTTTAACTTCGTTAGTAGCGTTAATAGGTTATGGAATAGCTTCATGGCTGAAGTAATTATTGCCATTCTGACTGTATTAATTTATATGACTCTCTGGTTCTTATATGGCCAAAAAAAGGGGCGTAATGACGTAGCTGATATTGCTTGGGGACCGGGTTTTTATGTGCTGGCCTTGGTGTTGATGCTGTATAGCGAATCATACGACCTGTATTCAATCCTAGCGTTGTTAATGATTGCCGTTTGGTCAGTAAGGTTAGCTGCTCATATTTCTGAACGTCATGCAAAATCCTCAGAAGATAAAAGGTACGTAGCCATGAAAAATGGCTGGAAGTTTAAAACCTTGCAGGCATATACCAATGTATTTTTACTACAAGGTGTCTTCATGTTGCTGGTTTCTGCGCCGATTATTTTATTCTTTAGCGATAGCACAACACAGTTAAGTTGGTATAACTGGGTAGGTTTATTGATTTGGATTATTGGATTTTCGTTTGAGGCAGTTGGCGATTCGCAACTGAAGAAATTCTTATTAAAAAAGTCGAACAAAGGTAAGGTAATGCAACAGGGACTTTGGCAGTACACGCGCCATCCAAACTATTTTGGTGAAATTACTCTATGGTGGGGCTTCTATATATTTACGCTATTTACAGAATACTGGTTTATAGGCATAGTTGGCCCTGTAACCATCACTCTATTGATACTAGGGGTTTCTGGTATTCCAATGTTAGAAAAACGTTATAAAGGCAATAAGGAATATGATGAGTATAAAAAACGTACCAGTTCCTTCTTTCCCTTGCCCTCCAAAACTAACTGATAATTATTTCTTCCAGACCCGGACGTAGTCTACTTTTACGTCTGATTCAGGGCCAGATTTAGGTGTTTTACCGGTTTTGTAGCCAACATTAAAGATAAGATATTGTGGTGCACCGTTATCGTAGGTCGGGTATCTAACAACTTCTTGACCGTCAAAATAGACAATATTCTGCCCTTCTTGCCTATCAACGCCATATATATGATAGCCATCGCACCAATAGCCAGAAATTGGGTTGTTGTCAGTTTCATGCCCACTACCTCTGTCAAAGTGGTAGTTGCTCCCCATTCTTCCTGTGCCTCCAATTTCGGCAACATCTATTTCTCCGTCACCAAAACCTGGCTGACCACCATTTATCCACCAAGCTGGCCAGTTATAGCAGTTGCTACCATTCCCAGGAAAGTAAACTCTAGCCTCAGCAAAATATCCATCTGTCATCGTAAAACCGGGCCCGTTGACTTCAGACGGCAAAGTCATGATTAATGCACCGTGGTCTTCAGGACTGTTTTCGGTCACGCTAGATTGTCTTAATATAACACTGCCACTTTCTACTCGGACGTTAGATTTTAAAGTTCTAGAGTCATTCATTGCTCCACATATATCAGAGCCTGGAAACGCTCCAGGAAACCAGCAAGGTGCCCACTTGCTTGTGTCTAGAGATGTACCATTAAATTCATCTTGAAACACAGTATTGCCCCAACCACTAGCTCCTTGATTATTGCCGCCAATACAAGGTGCTACAGTACTGTTTATCTCGCACCCACTGTTTGTAGATGTGCTTTTTGTACCAAACTTTATACCTTCATTGCCTGATGCACTTTGATCATTAGTAAACAAAGTTGCAGGGCTAGAAATGTTCCCACTCTCAGTTTCTACAGAAATAAATGGTGTAGTCGCATTCGATGTTGAAAGTAAAAATATTCCAATAAGCGCAATGATGGCTACAGTGGCATAAGACATATATTTTTTAATGTACTTTTCTTTAAAATAATTAAACTGCTTTTGTTTCATTTATTTAATATTAGCATGAGCGATAGGCAAACACTGGCTATTAGTAGGTAGGATACGCACCGCGTCCAAAGTTGACAATGCAATACCAAAGGTGGAATAATAAAGTTACTTAACAATAAAGGAGGATGATATGCCATCAAAAAATAATGGTGTTAGCAACTGGGTAGGTTGGGTATTCTTTGCTGGCTTTATGATGATTGTCTTGGGAGTATTCCAAGCAATCGCAGGACTAACAGCGTTAATTAACCCAGATTGGTTAGTTGTAACACAAAGAAGCCTACTAGTTTTTAATCTTACAACTTGGGGCTGGGTTCACTTGCTGCTAGGCTTAATAGTGCTAATTGCCGGGTTCTCTGTAATGAGTGGTCATGCCTGGGCACGAATAGTCGGTGTTTTAGTTGCTGCATCTAGTGCAATTGCGCAACTAGCATTTGTAGACGTACATCCAATCTGGGCTATAACTATTTTAGTTATAGACGTACTGGTTATCTACGCCTTAACAGTTCATGGTGGCGAGCTAAAAGCAGATAGATAGCAAAAAAGAGTGATAAAAAACCAACTATTTAAGTTGGTTTTTTATTTTACCTAACTATGTACTAGGTTGTCGTTACTTTTTATACTATAGGCGTCTTTTACTTTGCCTGATGCGCCAAATGAAATTAATAATGCAACGGCGGCTACTCCAAGTGATGTCCTAATAGACCTAATTCGAGCCTCGCTATTAATAAATAATATTTCATTTTTTTGCTCATCAGAATAATTGCTTTGATCTAGCGCACTTTCTAGCTGGGCATTGCTAACAAACTCAACATTATTAGAAATTTGTACACTGTTTTGTTCTACTAAGGACTGGTCAAATTGTTCAGAAGAACCAAGACCTTTTACAATTCCACTGCCTAACGAGAACAACAATGCACCACCCACAAGCGCAGTTCCTAAAGACGTGCCAAGTTGCTGATATGTATAATTGAGCCCAGCCGCTTGAGAAGAATCAGACGCTTTTACGCTGCCAAGTATTACGGTTTGAATAAAAGGAATTATCAGACCTATGCCCGCTCCCATGAATAGAAAGGGAATAATCAAATTTGTAATCTCCGTATCATTACCAACTACAAAAAGTAGCAAAATAAGACCCATAAATAGTAATGTTTGGCCAATGCGCACTGACTCAATGGCTGACTTCCCTTTTGTAATTTTTTGGCCGAATGCAGAAAAGCCAATTAATGCTACAGAAATTGGCAGAAGTGCTACTCCAGATTTCATGGCGCTATAACCTAATACAAGCTGTAGAAATAACGGCATTACAAATAAGGTTCCAGCAAGAGTTAATTGTGTTATTAAAACAACTGATAGACCAGATCTCAGTGGAACAACTTTAAATAAATCTATATTCAAAAGGTATGGTTGCTTTTTGTCCTTTAGTCTTCGTTCGTATTTAAATAGTAACCAAATAACAATAGCACCTATACCTATTAAGAAGGGTGCAATAGAGAGGCCAAATAGATCAATTTCATAACCCGCAATCTCAAATGGGCGAGTTGCTTTAATCAGGCCATAAGTACTAATTTGAAGAATACCAAATACTAATAGTGCTAATCCGGTTACCGCAAGTAAGGAGCCTTTGTAGTCCAACTGTTTTCGTGCAGAGATTTTTGCATCAAGAATATTTTTGCTCAGTATTAGAGTCAGTAAGGCAATTACAACCTCGCCAATAAAGGCATATCGCCAACTTGCATAGGTGGATAATGCTCCGCCAATAATTGGCCCAAGTGCAGCTGCGGCACCGGCTACTCCAGCAACAACTCCAAGTGCAGCAACTCTTTGTTTGCCCTTAAAATTAACCGAAATAAGTGCCATCATTGCCGGCATCATTAGTGCTGCACCTATTCCTTCAAGAAATGACCACCCAAAAATTAGAACACCTATGTTAGGTGCTACAGCGGTAGTTAGTGAGCCAATAGCGTATATTACTAAACCAAGTTGAAACATTTTTTTTCTTCCAAATATTTCACCCAGCTTTCCGCCAACCAGCATTAAACTTGCCATCACTAGCGCGTATAGTGTTATGGCTGTTTGCACATAGCCCACAGTTGTATTTAAATCGTCTACAAGTGTCGGTACTGACACATTCATTATGGTAGTGTCTACCGTCATAATGAACTGGGCTAAAGATAAGGCAAACAGTATTAACCCATAACCAGCAGACTTTTTCATTGAACTAAATTCCGAGTAACTGCTTCTTTTTAGCGGTAAATTCTTCTGGAGTAAGAATTCCTTGATTAACCAACTGCGCTAGTTGCTCTAATTGAGCAGCAGTATCATCGCTTGGTGCTTGTGGCGAAGCCTGTTGATACTGCACTGGCTCCATATAACCTGGTTGCACCTGGCCTTGATCAGACCAGCGCTTAGCTTGCCTTCTGCTAACGCGATTTGATACAGCTGTGGCTGTCCCCGCTACAGCTGCTGTTCTTGCTACCCCTCTTAATAAACCTGGCATTATTTTGCTCCTTTCATGTCTAGTTCGCTGCTTGCGTCTGGGTGAATACGTCCTTCGCTAAGCAAAATACCACCGTTGTCTACAATGGCTTTTTTAAGCCCCCTAGCCCACAGCTGTTCAATAATTAATAATCCGGCAGTCGTGCCTGGCTCTAGAACTTCGCCCACTTCTGCTATGTCGTCCTCCTCAATCAAATCATTCGAAATACTTAACTTGTTAAGTATTTTTAATAAATCTTCGTCTACCGCCTCTACTGCGGCAACATTGCCGTATTTGTCTTTTGTCACTACAGCTAAATCTAGCACTTTGATAACTCCATCCTTACTGGCCTTTTCTAGCTCTTTTAAGATGTCGCCCGTAAAGTTAGTTTCTGTAAATCCCACAATTATGTAATCAATTGGTCCTCTCATGGTTCCTCCTATACCTACATTATATTCCTAAGAGGCAAGAAATTGCAGAGTTTCACAACATTTTGCAAAAAACACAACACAGTGTAAATGACCATTAAACCAATGATTGCATGTTTGCATTAAGCGGTCGGTACAGCATTATGCTGTATATTAGACTTTGTTTAAAAAAGATAATCAAACCTCTGGCTCAGTAGTTAACGTGTAACATCAACGATACAAAAACAAGAACATGTATCATGTTCTACTATCCAACGTTACGCATAAGCATTTATGTATCATCAACAGGACTAGTTAATAATCTTGTATCATAATATTGCTATTCTGATACATAAGTGATACTATGGAAATATGACAAAAAAATCAGTAATACACCATCATCCCAAATATTTGCCAGTAAAGCTTGACTATGGTATTTTTGCACGCGAACTAGCGGAAGCTCAGTACGCAATTGGACTTTTACAGGGTTCACAAAAAACACTTCATAACGCCCTTCATCTAATCGGTCCACTAGTAGCAAAAGAAGCAGAAGTGAGCTCAAAGATTGAAGGTACTCAAAGTACTTCAAAAGACGTTTTTGTTTACGCTGCTGGGGGCAGAGCTATGCATACTGACACGCCCGTGGTCTCAAATTATCGTTCAGCTATGTACGACGCTATTTTTGCAATACAGGCACGAAAAAAGATTACAAAACATTTAATGATGTCTCTTCACTCAAAGTTACTAAAGGGCGTGAGATACAAAGGTAAACTTGGGGCTTTCCGTGGTGATGATGTATGGATTGCAGAAAGAGAAGGAGACCCTATTGAAAAAGCTCTCTATGTTCCACCAGAACACATACATATTACTAGTTACATTGACAACCTAATTAAATACGTTGATGAGAAAGATGAAATTAACCTTGTTAAAGCAGGGGTTGTACACTACCAATTTGAAGCTGTTCACCCTTTCGAAGATGGTAATGGTAGAATTGGGCGTCTACTAATACCATTAATTCTTTACTACAAAGGTGAGTTGTCACTTCCTATTGTCTACAGTAGCGGATATTTTGAAGCAAGAGCAGACCAGTACCGTGACGCCCTTCGCAAAACGGATACTACCGGTAAATATGAGCCCTGGCTAAAGTTCTTTCTTTCGGCAATATCTGAACAGGCGAAGGAAACACTAGTTCTAGTAGACAAAATAAGAGATTTAAATAGCCTACTCAAAAAAAAGTACGAAAACTCAAAATCGCCATACATACTTAGACTCATTGACTTACTTTTTGAATCACCTGTCATTAGCCCTCCCGAAATTATGAAAAGACTTGGAATCCCATCTAGGATGACAGCACTAAGATTAGTTGAGCAGCTACAGTCTGATAAGGTGCTGTTTGAGGTTGGGCAGAAGGGCTCTGGAGGCACAAGTCTATACGCATTTGCTGAGTTACTCGACATAATTTCATAGCCCGAGAAGTTCATATATGCAAGCAAAAAAATACCTGACTCAAAAAGAGGTTTAGCATAAGTGATTTTATGCAGAACAAGCAAAAAGCTTCGAGCAAGTTCACTACATATTGATGTTTTGATGCAGATATGCTAGTATGAACTCAGGAAGGAAGACTATGCGAACAACAATTACATTGAATGATAAGCTTTACCGGGCTCTAAAATTACGAGCCGCTGAAAGTAATGAAAGTATATCTACCATTGTCCAAGATGCTATCAAGTTTCAGATGCTTGAAGACCTGGAAGATATTGAAGATGCAAAAAAGCGTCAAGATGAACCTACGCATTCTTTTGATGAACTAGTAGCCGAATTTAAGAGTGAAGGCTTGCTATAGATGACCTATAATCTTGAGTATAAGAGTAGTGTTAAAAAAGAACTTCGCAAGCTTAACAAAGATGACAGATCTTCAGTTATTAATAAGATTAAATTACTTGCAAGTAATCCCCGGCCCAGTTATTCAACAAAACTTAAAGGCTCACGTGATTTATTCAGAATAAGACACGGAGATTATAGAATTATTTACCAAATCCAAAAAGATGTGCTCATTATAATTATTGTTAAGGTAGGCCATCGCCGAGAAATCTATAAAAACCTGTAATTTTCGCATAAGCTATATGGTACACCCGATACGATTCGAACGTACGACCTCAGCCTCCGCAAGGCTGCGCTCTATCCAGCTGAGCTACGGGTGCGCAATAAAAGCTATGCTATATTACCATATTTACAGAGGTAGCGCTAGTCTAAGTGACTAAAAAACATTACAACGCTTATTAATTGCGCATATGTTCGCACTCTCTTATACTTAGATTTAATGGGGGAGTGTGAGCCTATCTATGAGTTTGACAAGCCGCGAGAAGCTTGCGGGGTCTTTGGTGTATATGCACCAGGAGAAGATGTTGTACAACTAGCGTATTTAGGTGCGGAGGCACTTCAGCATCGTGGACAAGATGCAGCTGGGTTGATGGTTTCGTCCTCAGAAAGCGGTATGTATGGAGTTAAAGATGAAGGTTTAGTATCAGAAGTACTAACAGATAATGTTGTAAACGGTTTAAAAGACGAAAAAGCTCATAGTGCGATTGCCCATACTCGCTATGGTACCTCTAGCCAGGCTGGTTTTGATTCGGCTCAGCCAATTTATCGAGAACTTGTAAACGGAAGACACTTTGCGCTTGTACATAACGGACACATAGAAGGACTAACTTCTGACAACAAGTCAGATAGTGAAACATTTGCGGATATGCTTGTTGAAGAGATTCGGCAAGGTGAAATGATTGAGCGTGCATTAATGAGGGTTGCTGCAAAAACGGATGGTGCTTACTCGATTGTTATTATGACAGACGACAGAGTTATTGGTCTGCGTGACAGAAACGGATTTAGACCCCTAGAGTTAGGTGAGCTAAAAAACGGCGGCGGCTTTGTAATTGCCAGTGAAACAGCTGCACTAGAGCAAATTGATGCCGACCATGACAGGCAAATACTGCCTGGTGAGGTTGTTTCTGTGGGCAGTCATGGTATATGGTCAGATATGTATGCTGATCCAGAACCTAAGTTGTGTGCCTTTGAGTATATTTATTTTGCCAGGCCCAGCACTGAAATAAATGATATTAGTGTACACGAAGCAAGAAAAACAATGGGCCGGTTACTCGCAGAACAAGGAGTACCAGAGGCTGATGCGGTTGTTGGTGTGCCAGATTCAGGTGTGCCTGCCGCCAAGGGTTTTTCTGAGGCAAGTGGGATACCAGACGTAATAGGACTAGAAAAAAATCGGTATATAAGCCGAACATTTATAAAAGACAATCAGCTTAGTCGCGAGAAAGCAGTCGGGCTAAAATTAACTCCGTTAAAAAGTGAAATTAAAGGACAACGTCTAATAGTAGTAGATGACTCTATTGTGAGGGGTACTACTACGCGAGCACTAACGTCGATGCTTAGGCATGCTGGTGCTGAAGAAGTGCACTTAAAAATTGCCTCACCACCTTATAAATGGCCATGTTTTTATGGTATGGATACTGGTAATCCCGATGAATTTCTAGCCAACCAGCATAATTATGAAGGAATGGTTAAAGAGCTTGGGGTGGATAGCTTAGACTATCTGTCAATCGATAATCTCAAGCATTCGGTTGGCCCTATGGCGGGAAAAATTTGCATGGCGTGCTTAGACGGAGATTACCCTACCCCCAAAACCGTTAAATAAATCTTAATATGATATCATCTCCAAATAAGGAGAGGTGCAGGAGTGGTTGAACTGGACTGTCTCGAAAACAGTTGTGCCGTTTATGCGGTACCGTGGGTTCGAATCCCACCCTCTCCGCCACAAAGAG
The DNA here is from genome assembly GCA_020428405.1 of Candidatus Saccharimonadota bacterium. Lineage (GTDB taxonomy): Bacteria > Patescibacteriota > Saccharimonadia > Saccharimonadales > JAGQNJ01 > JAGQMZ01. The sequence goes on from JAGQMZ010000011.1 coordinate 18,808, forward strand.
TATATTGCTTTCGCTCCATTGCCATATTCTTATAAGGTGCGACTAACATTTTATAACAAATAATTGACAGGAATACATAAAAAGTTGTAAAATGTAAGAATATGAAGAATGAAAATCCTGAAATCTTAGAACAATATTTTGAGTTGCTCATAGAAAGGGAAAGACTAGAATTAGCCGCTGATGAGGCAACTGAGTTTGTTAGGCCCATGGTTCAAGACGCCTTAGATTTTGCTAATGAATGCATTGACGAGTTAAGTAACAGTAAAGGGTTGGAAGATCAATTATATCAATATGGTGAAGTAGTAAGCAAAACGCTTGTCCAGCTAGATGAGTTAGAGCAAGGTAGCTTTATAACAATGGCCGCTCCAGAAGTAATCAAAAAAAGATTAGAATTTTTAGAAGACGTTAGAGTTAAGCATGTTTTAGAGATAGCTAGCCTTGCTACTGCAGAAACTACTGAGGTTGTTACTGAAGAGTTAGGCCGATCAATCGAACAAACTGAAGACACCGAAGAACGTGAAGTTGAAGCATACTTACCAGATATAAAAATTACTATCAGAGGTGATGGTGTACAAATAGGAGAGCGTGGTAAATTTGTAAGGTTATCTGGCGCAAAAGGCCGAACCCAAACTGACTATAGCGAGCAACGACTTGCTGTACTAAGAAAGCTAGTCAAGCATGCAGGTAACGAACTGCGTGTTCAAGAATTATGGGATATGGCGTTTCCTGACCAAGCAGGTGATTTGGATAAAAAAGTAATGGGCCAAGTTAAAGCATGGTTGGACACACTAACTTTTAGACGTTCACCAATAGTTGTACATAATGGTAAACACGGAGTTGGCTCTGCTTATAGCATTCCAAATACTAACGTTGAGCTTATTGAATCTACAACTACTAAACCTGCCTATAAGACTGATGAAGCAACATTAGTTGATGAAGATTTTGTGGTTGAGTCAAATAAGTCTAAGCAAAGTGGTGCCGCGAATGAGACTGAAGCTTTTGTTGACGAAAGTGTTGAGCTAGAAGAAAGAGCACCAGTATACTTCCCGTTAGGCCGGGCTGAATCTGCGATTTTAGCAGAATTCCTTGACCTATATAAAGACAAATTGGAAGTTTTTGGATTGCCTACTCTGCCTAAAGAAACATTGGATACTTTACAAGCAAATGCTAAAACAACTAGAACTATTCAAGAATTTTTAGCGAAATTTAGCAACCTAATTGAAGCACGACAGGCAATAGTTACCACTGTAAATGAGTACTATGAAGATGACTATAAAGTACTAAATGACATGGTCAACATGAACATAAAAGACATGCGGTATGGATTATTTGATTATCTAACGCAGTTTGAGGCAGATCAGCGAGAGTGGATAGTAAACCAACTTGTTTATGCAGAACAAATTATTGAAATTCACACATCGGACGGCACTTTTTCTCACGGCCTAGATGTTGTGGGTGCTACAGTTGAAACAGTCTTACCTGATGGCACCAAGATTGTAAATGGCGAAATCCAAGAAGCTGAAGAAACTCCCCTAACTATTAGTTTTCCTGACGAGGATGAAGACTACACAGAGGATGTTAATGAGTATCAAGCCCAGCAAGATGAGGTAGTAGATATGCCTGAAGGTTCAGAAACTATTGAAGAAAACGGTGAAGACAGTACAGTGGGGCTTGATACAGAAAAAGACGTAACTGATGAAGAAATCGCCGTAGATATAGCTAAAGAAGAAAAAACTGAGAAGTCTAGGGAACCAAAGTGGCTAGCTGAATTAAAAAAGGACATGCTAGCAGTTATTGCTGATTTTGACGAACAGGGTGTTCTAGAGCCTGGCACAATATCTAGGAGAAGGTTAGGTCGTATGACTAATTCCAGAAGCCTTGGTACAGAGGAAAGTGCAAGACGGGCACTATCAAACGGATTAATCAGCAAAAATCAGCTAGATATTGATGCAGAGATTGATATAAGCTCATATGTTTTAATGGCTTTGCAAAATAACCATCAATCGGCATTCCAGACTAAAAAACGTCAAAAGCAAGTAATTACTTTAGCCGAAGAAATGCTTAACGAACATTTTGCAAGCAGACAACAGTAGTAATCTAAGCAGCGTTTAGTTGCTTGGCCAGCTTAAGACTAGCCTGTTCTTGATTTTGCTCGCGCAAAGCGGCAAGCGTAAATGAACCAAAAGCTTGCATGTACTGAGCGCCACTAGCAAGGTTTAAAATAGTAGCTGATTCAAATACTTTATTTGAAAGTTCTGGATACTCAATTGCTAGTGGAGACGATGCTACAACAAGCCCGGTCATCTCCGCGGTTGCCTTCATTTTGCCAAGTGTTTCTGCGGCAGTAGACCCACCGTTAAGATGTACTACAGAACGTAGTGCGGTAACACCAATGTCACGGCCAAGCTTAACTTGCCAGTGATAATCAGCAATTTCCCCCTTATTTGCTAAGGTTATCATTGGTGGTAAAACGAATGCTTTATCAGACATTTGATCAAGCCAACTACCCAACCTAGACGGGTTGGCGTATCGCCCCATTTTGCCGTCAATTGTATCTGTAATAACCAGACTAGCAACTTTACTAGCCATAACCCAGTCTCTATCTTTTGGCTGTGTTGTGCGTAGCTCATGGGCTAACCATAGCCCGGCCACACCACGGCCAATAGACAAGCTGTTCGCCCCTACCCTAGCTACTTGTTTGCTTATTTCTGACATGCCGTCCAATTATACCTGGTATAAAATAGTTTAGGAACAATGATAGGTATAATGATTGTTTAAAATAACAGATGAAAAACGCGATAATTATATAATTAATTATAGCATTAATACTATAATTAATTACTAAGGTTTACTCCGGTTGTTTTTCTTGATTATTAGTTTCTGGGTTATGTAAAGATGGTTTATTTTTGTTTGAATTAGTCGAGTGTTTTTTGCGAATAGTAAAGTAGCTTATCAGTAAAATTGCACCCAAAACTAATAGAGATAAGCCAATATACATTAGATCTTTGCCTATGCTGCCACTTGCGTTGGCAACAATAGCTTCAAGAGGTGCTTTTAATTGAGGCTCAGATATCGAATCTATAGAAGATTGAACACCTGCTTTCACAATATTTGGTAAAAATATACCGAAGGCAACATATATAACTCCGTATGGAATTGTTGCCACGGCCAGTGTTTTGAGCGCCTTGCGTCTTGGTTTGCTTAGTGCAATTACTAGCGCTGTGCCAACCGCAAAAAGACTGACGGCTACATAGGGTAATATTTTAAAGATTCCGTAGATGTCTTTTACCGGCTGGAGGTTTTTTGCCAGATCTTCATCAGGTTTGCTGATTGGTGAATCGACGGCTTCGATTGCATCATTAACTTCTTGTTGTGCATCTGTTTCAAGGTCAATCTGTGAAGTTAGCTCACTGACGACTTGATTGATATCTACCCCTTGAGGTATGCACTGTAACTCAAATAAATCAGTTGATGGAATCGTCCCAGAAGGACAAGATGGGAGCTCGTTAAGTTTTGCAAGTAAACCAGTATTTAGATTTGTAATAAAATCTTCTTGGTAATCTTTAATATCAAGCTCTAGAGATAGCTCGTCTTGAGTTCCGTTTAGCCAAAGATAGGTTGAATCGATGCTGTTTTCAATAAATGTTTGCGCGGTTTCTTGGCCAAAGGTTTTAGCTACTGCACTTTCAACAATCTCAGGCGGGATTTGTCCAGTATCCCTTTCTTCTGATAAAAACTGTTCCTGAATGGTCTCAGCAATGGCAGGGTATAGAGCACTGTCACTTAACCATAGTTTAATCTTTTCTGGTTTAGATAACGTATTGAAGTAAAGAAAGCCAAGTGCAGAGAAAATAATACTCAAGAGAATAAGTGTTTTTCCAAATGCTAGACCTAGTTTTCTTGCAATACTCATAATGTGTTTATGCTATATTAAGTTTAAGTATGACGGAAGATAGCATATTTACCAAAATTATTAAGGGTGAAATACCGTCGCATAAGATTTACGAAGACGATAAAACCTATGCTTTTTTAGATATCCACCCAATTCAACCTGGTCACGTACTAGTTGTGCCAAAGATTCAAGTAGATAACATTTGGGACTTGCCAGATGAAGATTATCACGCACTGATGGATGTAACTAAGCACATAGCGTTTGCAATGCAGCAAAAACTAGAAAAAAGAGTGGGTGTTCAAGTCATTGGCATTGATGTGCCACATGCCCATGTTCATTTGGTGCCATTTACAGATGTAAAAGAATTTAGAGCCATACCAGATGATACTGCCAAACCTAATAATGATGAGCTTGCAAAAGTGGCAGAAATACTAAAAATGGAAGAAGATTAATCATGCCGCCAAGTGTAGTCGCCTTTCTATTTGCAGCCGGTTTCTCTACCTGGGTATATACCAAGATATCCAATAAAACTGGTGGAAACAACAGGGATTCTCTTGTTGTATCAGGCATAGCCTTTGCTTTTGGTTTTATCATCCTGTTACTTATCCTCAACGCAATCGACAAATCATTATAAACTAGCCATTTAATACTAGTTTTAGCTTTCTTTTAGTTATAAAAATTGGTAATATTAGGCCTATGAATGAGGTGGATGCCGAGCTAGCGCTAGGTAAAAAACTACAAGAGGCTCGACAAAAAGCGGGATTGACTCAGCAAGCTCTCTGTCAGAAAGCTGACATTTCTTACTCAACCCTTGCAAAAATAGAGAGAGGAGCTATAAAGGCGCCTTCTGTTTTTACAATTATGAACATTGCAGAGGTGCTTAATGTATCCCTAGATGAGCTAATGGGTCGTCAAATTGCCCCTACCCTTCCCCCTGTAAAACCTAAGAAAGTATCAAAGAACGGAATTAGATTTGTGTATTTCGATGTAAACGGCTGCTTGGTGCGATTCTTTCACCGTGCACTTACAAAGCTTAGCGAAAAGCACGGTGCCTCAGAAGAATCTGTAGAATCTGCTTTTTGGCATTGGAATGACGCAGTTTGCAGGGGCGATATTACTATGGATGAATTTAATAATCATCTTGCTAATGCGCTAGGCACAGACAACGTGGACTGGACAGAATATTATCTTGATGAAGTTGACCCAATTGAAGAGATGCACGATTTCTTAAAATGGGCTGGAGAGCACTATCATGTTGGTTTACTAACTAACATTATGCCAGGCTCGCTAGATGCCATGATGGAGCGTGGTCTATTACCAGAGGTGCACTACTCTGCTTTGATTGATTCTTCAGAGGTGGGCGCAATCAAGCCAGAAGAAGAAATTTACCAAATAGCTGCAGAGAAGACTAATTGTAATCCGAATGAAATATTGTTGGTTGATGATTCGCGCTCAAACGTTATGGCGGCAGAAAAACTGGGGTGGAAAGTGCTTTGGTTTGATGATTTTCATCCGTCAGAAAG
>JAGQMZ010000012.1:0-21439 GCA_020428405.1 Candidatus Saccharimonadota bacterium
AATTATGCTAGTGTTATCTACAAGAAGCGATGACTGACCGCTCTAACTCTATATAAAACCCCAAGCCTAGCCTGGGGTTTTATTATTGCGGTAAAAATGCTACAATACCCCAGTTAATTCCCTGGATATTTAGGGAAAAAAGCAGCCCAGCTTGGTTGCGATAGCAACTCGGCTTTGCCGACTGGGCAATGATAAAACTGGGGTCCTCACAAATTTATGGAATTTGAGGGGTATAGTACCGTAGGTTTGTCTCATTAAGGTCTCATCGTCTAACGGTTAGGACACCAGGTTTTCATCCTGGAAATAGGGGTTCGATTCCCCTTGAGATCACCATAAAAACAGATCAACTTTTGTTGGTCTTTTTTTATGCTCATGGAATTAACCCCAGGCGGTTCGTTAAGAGTCAAGTTTACTTGACCTTTGGAGCAAGGAGTTATAATGTGTAAACTCCGAAGCGTCTTCCCCTTGAGGTCACCAATTAAAGTGCGTCACGTTTGTGGCGCTTTTTAATTGGTGATAGCTTTATAATAGTTCGGTCGAAAGGATTTATCGCAGAAGCTTGCATTGAGAAAGCGACGACTCGTTGTCTTCTAACTGGCTATCTTCATAACTTTAAACTATATACTTTGGTATTATTTAAAGTAGTTATGAAAATAAAAAATAATCAGAAAGTTCTGATGCAACGAGGCCTATTATTTTTAGGAGCATTTGTCATTGGTTTAAATCTAATAGTTCCTGGATTTGAATGGACTGTATTATTAGGACTACTGCCATTTTTATTTTACATAGACAACTTAAAAAGTGTAACAAATCGTCGGGCGTATTTAGATTTCTATATCAGTGGAGTAATTATTTATGGTTTTGCCTATTTGTTTTTGCTACAAGCAGACTCTGCTAATTGGCAGTTTGTATTTAGTGGTTGGTTTGCAATATTTGCAGGAGTTTGCGCGTGGCTTTTTGCAAGCTTCGCATCTGCTCTGAGTTTTTTGTTAATACCGCTAATCATCTATAAGATTCAACGTGAAACGCTTCGAATTATGGTATTTCCTCTTGTATGGGTTTGCGTAGAAATTGTTAGCGCATTTGCTTTTTCGGTTATTAGCTATGGTCCTGGCGGTTCAATTGGTGTAGATGTTAATTTTGGTTCGATAGCTACTATTGCTAGTAGTTTGCCAATTGTTTTTACGTCTCGCATTGTTGGTTTTTATGGGTTGAGTTTAGTGGTATGCTATTTGGCTTTAGCTGTCTATATAGCAGCGAGATATAAACAGTACATTAGAGCTGGAGCTATTGTTGTACTGATACTAATGCTTATTTTAGTGGGGCATAATCTTAATAAAGCTAAAAACTCAGCTAGATCTTTAAAAGTTGTCGCGATACATATGAATGCGTTTGATACGGCTGCCAATATTAAAGATTTAACATCTATACCAAATGATATTGATATTTTAGTGATGCCGGAATATTCTGAAGTTCAAAAACAAGATAATTTCAAAGAATTTTTAGCGAAACTGAGCAATACAGGTGTTTTGATTACAACTGTTCAAGAAAGCGAATCACCAACCGCCACAAACAACCTGATTTATTTAAATAAAAACGGTAATGATATTTCTTTTCAACCCAAACACAGGCTAATACCAGCTGGGGAATACATGCCCTATAGTTTATTAGCTACATTTAAGGCAATTGGCAAACAGGATTCAGTTGATCTTTTTAACTATTCACAAAAAATTCAGCCAAGTGAAAATAGCATCTCGGCTGTTAAATATAACGACGTAAAGTATGGAGCATTGCCATGTAGCGGTGTACTGTCGACAACAAGCTATAAAAAGTTGGCAAACGATGGAGCAGAAGTTTTAATTAATCCTGCTTCACTATCGTTATTAAGGGATGATAGTCGTTATCATGTACTCGCAAAACGTATGGCCAGGTTTCAGGCTGTCTATAACCAGAAACCCTTTGTTCAAGCGAGTCGAAGTGGAGCAAGCTATGTTATATCTTCAAATGGTGAATTTAAGGCTCCAAGTATTGGATCGGCAACTCAGATAATTGAGTCAACCATTAATCTTAGGTAGTCGTGTTGACAAAATAAACAAGGTGCCTATAATCATAAGCAATTAATGTTTAATATAAAAATGGCAAAAAAACAAACGAAAAAAACCCGCAAAAGCTCGAAAAGTAGTTTATTATCAAAACTTAAATCAAAAGTTAATAAAAAGCCAAAAGTCTTTGTGGGCATACTTACATTGGTATCATTTGCTAGTGTGGGGGCATTTATTTTAGTACAAAGCCAGGCTGCTCCAGACAACTGCCAGATCCAAGATAGTGTTCCAATATGTGATGTTGATCAAACAGCCGGTAATTATGATTCGTTGCTAAGTAGAGGCTCGGAGCCACAAGAGCTAGCTAAACGGGGATGGGGTGTGTATTATGGAGCGGCTTTTAGAGCTCCTGCTCATGAATATAATGGTGCGGTTCCTATAACACGTATTTATAATGCAGAAGCTACGTATCATGATTTTGTAACTCCAGTACAAAAAAGCTCTAAAGAGGCAAAATATTCAGGAAAAACTAAAAACGAAGGAGTGGCATTTTATGCATGGCGAACGCAAGTAAAGGATACAGTACCTGTATATAGGCTTACACGAGCCGGACCACATACGCAGACTATCTTTTCAACTGACAAAGCATGGGTTGACGGGCTGCTAGCAAAGGATAAAAATAACGATAACGGCTGGAAAAAAGATCACCTAGCACCATTCTTAGCTTTTTACGCATACCCGCCAAATTATAAAGTTGCAGATAAGCCTAACCCATACGATTGTTCAATTCAAGAAAACTTTCTTTCTGACAGATGCACCATGCAAAGAGAAAACTTACAGAAGGAGATAGACAAACAAGAAGCAGCTAAGGCGCAGCAAGAACAAATACGAAAGCGTGAAGAAGCTGCCAAAGCTGCAACTTCTGGCTCATCATCAGGAACTTCTTCAGGTAGCACTTCTAATGTAAACGATAAAATTGGTAATGACCCTTGCCCAAACAATACTACTAATCCTGATGCAGCACTTGCAGAGTATATAAAAGGCGTAAATGAGCAGGGTAAAAAATATGATAAAAACTGCCATGGCTGGTGGCTCACTTATGCAAAAAACAAAAACACCTCAACTAATAATAGCAACACTCTGCAGGGTGGTAGAGGTGGTGGAGAAGGTGGCAAGCCTGCTACATCTAGACCGGCAAGCCCACCACCCGAATTTGGTGATTGTTTAGTGCCATATAAAAACGATCTAGATAAAAGCATAAAGCATTATCTACTCTATAGAGATTCAGAGAAATACAAAAAAATTAGTGATGGATGTAAGCTTTTCTGGCAAATTGAAATAGACAGATATGCTGAAAAGTTGAAAAGATTCTTGGACGGTGTAGCAAAGATAAGGGCTGATGAAGCGGCAGCTACAAAAGCTGCTACTGAACAAGTAGCTGCCGAAAAAGCTAATAGAGAAGCGTTAGTAAGTTTAGCGTATACCAAAATAGATGTCGGCATATGTAAAATTAAAGATCCACAAGGCCTAGTATATAGAGTTACTAGTTTAATGACTCGCGATCATTGTAATTTGTATGCACAAAAACGAAGTGTTGCGGTTTTTCACACAATATTAGGTGAGTCAAGATTCCGACCTGTATATATACCAACAGAAAAAATATTTTTTAAAGATTATCGTTTTAAAAATGGGGTTGGTAATGAAGTTTATGACAAGCCTGAGGGCCGGTGGGTTTGGCGCAGGTAGTAGTAATTGGTATCGTTTTAATAGGAAAAATAATACGGAGACAATATAAATGAGAAATAAAACAACAATCATAGCAATAGTAATAGCCATAATCTTAGTAATAGGGTCATTCTTTGGTGGCTGGTATTTAAATCAATACTATAGTGAGAAAGATAATGATGTCGCTTTAGGCAAAGCCTCCAGCTTTTCAATATCATTAAGTGAGTCAGATTTTGACACTATCTATAATGAACTACCCGAAGGTACCAAGCTAAATAAAACAGCTGACGATTTTAAAAATGAATTTAAAGAAATTAAAGAACAGTCACTACAGCCTGGTGTCGCGCAAATCTACGAGTCCGGTAGTAACTATTTAGTCAATCAAGACTTTGTTGATAATAATGGCGAACCTAAAAAATTATTAATTCTAAGTGTAGACAAAATAGATGGAGATTTTGTTATAACATCTTATGCGCTAAATTAACCTGTATGTTTATACGTAATCTTGATTAATAAAGAGTGCAGCTCAATAATTATATAATTAATTATATAATTATTTAAAGTCTTTCATTATTAAGCATAAGCAAGTACACTAGTAAAAAGGATGTCAGTAACAAACCAGGCTCCAAAAGTGCCATTAGACCAGTTTAAAAGAACAAAGATTATTGCAACTGTTGGCCCAGCTAGTAATGACTACCAGTCTATTTATGAAATGATAGTTGCTGGAGCCAACGGCATTAGACTAAATTTTAGCCACGGTACCGAGGAAGAACGCAAACAGCATATTGAGTGGGTGCGCAGGGCTAGTGAAACATACGCCAAACCAGTTGCCATTATTCAAGATTTACAAGGGCCCAAGATTCGCTTAGGTGATTTTGATGGCATTATTAATGTTAGGTCTGGTAAGTCACTACAGTTTAAATATAAATCAGACTATGAACGGACGGGCATCATACCCACACAATACGATTTGAGTAAAAAAGTAAAGCGCGGCGAAAGGCTATTTTTAGTTGATGGCAAGATTAGAACCCAAATAACAAGTGTTAAAGACGGCGTGGTTCATGTTAGGGCTGAAAATGACGGAATATTAACTAAGAAAAAGGGCATAAATTTACCCGATACTGATCTAGGAGGCGATATTCTAACAAAAAAGGACAAAGAAGACATAACCTTTGGCGTGGAGCAAAAACTAGATTACGTAGCGCTTAGTTTTGTACAGTCAGGCTCTGACATTGAGCATTTACGTAGGATTTTAAATAATCTTGGCAGTAAGGCAAAGATAATTGCAAAGATTGAAACCAAGGCAGCGATAGAAAACATAGAAGAAATATTTGAACAAGCCGATGCAACGATGATCGCCAGAGGTGATCTTGCAATAGAAACTCTGCCAGAATCTGTGCCAGTAGACCAGCGTAATATTATTGGCCTTGGTTTAAGGTATAAAAAACCCACCATAGTGGCTACCCAGATGTTAGCAAGTATGACCGAGGCACTAGAGCCCACTAGAGCAGAAGTTTCTGATGTTGCTACAGCTGTAATCGTAGGTGCTGACTGTGTGATGCTTAGTGATGAAACTGCCAGCGGCAGATACCCTGTTGAATCAGTTAAAGTTATGAAGCGCGTCATAATGTATACTCAGTCAAAATCCACTGTAGAGGCCAGGTTTCCAGAGCATGAAAACACTACACGGCAACACGCTATTTCAAGTGCAATAATTAAGCTAGCAAAGGAGCTTCAGGCAAATGCAATTATTGCCGCCACAAAGTCTGGCGCTACAGCAAAGCAGATTGCCTCATTTAGGCCAAAAGTTCCAATTATTGCCGTTACTTCTGATGAGGTGCTAACAAGACAGCTGGCAATTATATACGGCACTAAAAGCTATACCAGGCCAGTTGACCGGTTGGCTGCAACAAAAATGACCAACTGGTTGTTAAGTAAAAATGTCCTTAAAAAAGACGACATTGTTATTACGGCATCTGGTAAATACCCTGGAGTTGTTGGTGCAACTGACACAATTAAAGTCCGTGTTCTGTAAAGCTAATGTTTTTGATACAATAAAGACAATTACAGGTGGGGGAACTGATTGAGCTTTACAAAGAAAACAGTCAAAGATATTTCGTTAAATGGCAAAACGGTATTAGTTAGGGCAGATTACAATGTGCCGGTTGAAGACGGCAAGATTACTGATGACTATCGTATAAAACAATCTGTGCCAACCATTGAATATTTGCTTAAGCAAAAATGTAAAATTGTAATTTGTTCGCACCTTGGTAGGCCGAAGGGCAAGCGAGATTTGCAATACAGCCTTGCACCAGTAGCTAACAGACTAAACAAACTACTTAATCATGAAGTTTACTTTGTGGCTGATAGTATAGGAAAACCAGTTGAAAGAGCAGTAAGTGATCTAAAACCAGGCCAGATTTTACTGCTTGAAAACCTACGTTTTTACCCTCAAGAAGAAGAAAATGACAAAACATTTGCTAAGCAGCTCGCTAGTTTAGCAGATGTATTTGTGGAGGACGGTTTTGGCGTTGTGCACCGGGCTCACGCCTCAACAGAAGGCGTGACTCATTTTTTGCCAAGTGTTGCAGGCCTGTTACTAGAACAAGAGGTGGCAACTATTAAAGGTGTTATGGATAATCCTAAACGACCACTTATGGCAATAATTGGCGGCGCAAAAATAGCCGATAAAATTGAAATTATTGATACGTTTATAAAATCAGCAGATGTAGTAGTAATTGGTGGAGCTATGGCCAATACTTTTTTAAAAGCCAAAGGTGTAGATATTGAAAAAAGCTTATCCGAACCAAAAGAAGTTTCAATTGCAAAAGATATTATAAAAAACGCTGAAAAGGAGGCTTTAAAAAGACCGTTTGTTTTCTTCACCCCACATGATAGCGTGGCAGTTTCTAAAATAGACAAGACAGCCAAAACTAGGATTGTTGACTGGACAGCACACGTCATAGCAACTCTAGAAAACTATCCTAAACGTCCACCAAAGCATTCAGGTAAATTAGAAAAGGATGAAATAATTGTAGACATCGGGCCGTATTCGGGTGCATTTATTGCGGGTAGCATGCAGCTTGCCAATACGGTTATTTGGAACGGCACAATGGGTATAACTGAAACCCCTGCAATTGACAGCCCAATCGGGCCTTTTGCTCATGGCACAGAAATAATTATTGAAGCCTTACTTGGAGAATACGGGCATAAGCCATATAGCTTAATTGGCGGAGGTGATACCTCGGCCTATGTACAGGAGCGTGGTTTAGTTGATTGCTTTAATCACGTTTCAACAGGTGGTGGTGCTAGCTTAGATTTAATGGCTGGCAAGAAACTACCAGGAGTTGAAGCCTTGCAAGACAAAGGAAGAAAATAGCGTACAATATAACCATGAGCACAAAAAGAACTCTTATTGCTGGAAACTGGAAGATGAATCTCAATACGGCTCAAGCTAGTTTACTCCTTCATAGGTTGCAGGAGCGGATAAAGATTCATAAAAATATCGAGGTAGTTCTTATTCCTAGTGCCTTAACTTTACAGCCATTGAGTGTGCAACTTGACAGGCGAAAGTTTAGATTAGGTGCTCAGAACGCCTACTATAAAGATGACGGAGCTTTTACTGGAGAGGTGTCTTTTACAATGCTGAGAGATCTTGTCCACTACGCGGTAATTGGTCATTCTGAGCGCAGACTATACTTTAATGAAAATAATGATTTAATACGTGATAAAGTTGCAGCATGTGTGCGAAATGAGATTACACCAATCCTATGTGTTGGGGAAACCAAACATGAAAGGCGGGCGGGCGAAACAAAACGCGTATTGCATTCACAAATTAGTACAGCCCTAAGCAACTTAACTGCACATGAAATTGGCGAGATGGTCATTGCTTATGAGCCGGTTTGGGCTATTAGCACATTTGGTGGAGAGTTGGCAAAACCGGCTCAAGCTCAAGAGGCTATGGATTACATTCGGAAACAAATTAGAGATTTACATGGTAAAAAAGCGGCTGATAACGTTAGAGTTTTGTACGGGGGCAGTGTAGACGATCAAACTGCTCGTGGTTATATGGAAATTTTGGGATGTGACGGAGTATTAGTGGGTGGTGCAAGCTTAAATTATCATAAGTTTAGTGAGATTGTTAGATCGGCATATGCGATGAGGCACGAAGTAGAAGATGAGTGACGATAAGCCAAAAGATACTTCTGGTCAAAATCCAAATAGTTCTAGTCCTGAAGTTGTAGGCCGAAAGAACTTTATCCAAGACCCAGTGGTTGAAGATAACCGCGAAGATAAAGATCCTCCAAAATTACACGAAAAACACAAAGAATTAGAAGTACCAGCTCCAGACTTAGAAGATAAACCAAAAAGTGAAGAAAAATCTAAACGACCTCCAGATACCGCATCACCACCACAAGAACTGTCAAAAAATACTGTCGATGATTCAATTGTTGAATCAACCGCCCAATCCCGGCCAAACATGACCTTAGACAATCCAGCTGCCAAATTGATAAAAGACAAAACCTATAATTTACCAGTTCACAGAAGTGCCAATAAAACCATGCTCAAGGTAATATTAATAGTCTGTTTTGTTGCATGTGTTGTTGCCGGTTCGGTTTACGTTATAGTTTTCTAATAGTCTGTTAAAATAGTCGGGTGGACAAGACTTTACTTGAGGGCTTAAATGATGAACAAAAACGTGCTGTCAAAACAACAGACGGACCTCTATTAATTTTGGCCGGGGCCGGCTCTGGTAAAACTAAAACCTTAACTCATCGTATTGCATATTTAATTGCAACAAATGAAGCTACGCCAACAAATATTTTGGCAGTTACTTTTACAAATAAGGCGGCAAAAGAAATGCGTCAGCGCACCGCAAAGCTTTTAAATGAAAACCCAGATAATAGGTTTTTTATGCCCTTCATTGGTACTTTTCATTCAATATGCGTAAGGCTGCTCAGAAGTAGTGGAGAAGAGGCAGGGATTCCATCGAACTTTGTAATTTTTGACGAAGCAGACAGGTTAAATGCTGTAAAAAAAATATGTAAAGAACTTAATATTGACGAAAAATCTGTTCCGCCAAGAACAACCTCTAGCATAATCAGTAGTGCCAAAAATGAACTAATAACTCCTAATGAATACGCTGCTACAGCATCTGGTACCATTCAGCAAACTGCCTCAGATATTTATCCAAAATACCAGGCACTTTTAAAAGAGGCTAATGCACTGGACTTTGATGATTTAATTGCCAAAACCGTTCAAATGCTTTCAGATCATAAGATTATTAGAGAGAGATGGCAAAATCAATTCAAATATATAATGATTGATGAGTATCAAGATACCAATGCTGCCCAATACAAGCTCGTAAAATTACTTATTGGCCAGCATAACAATATAGCAGTAGTTGGCGACGACTGGCAATGTCTAACCCCAGATAGTCTTATAGATACCAATGAAGGGTTAAGACCAATTAAAGATGTAAAAAAAGGATCGCTTGTTAGGGCTGCTAGCGGCTATGGCGCCACAAGTTTTTTTCCTGTAACCAGAGTAAAAAAATCCCAATATACCGGCAAACTCACCTGTTTAATAACTGCCAGTGGAAATACGCTTAAGTGTACGTCTAACCACATGTTATTTGCTCGTTGGGAAGCCACCAAGCGGTTTCTTGTTTACCTTATGTATTCTCGTGAATACGGATATAGAATCGGCATGACAAAAGGTACGAGGTTTGATGGCAAAAAATACGACACAGGTTTAAGGGTAAGGGCAAATCAAGAAAGAGCCACTAAAATGTGGGTTCTAAAAGTTTGCAGCAGTCGAACTGAAGCTCAATATTACGAGACATTATATTCGTATAAGTACAACATACCTATGCTAGTTTTTAGGGCGGATAGTAATCGTGACATGTCCATAACCCAGAGCCAGATTAAAGACATATATTCACAGATTGACACCGTTACTCATGCTCAACATTTACTAGATCAACTTGGTTTATCGGTTGAATATCCACATTTTGTACCTCAAGCAACTTCAAGAAATGGTCAGAATCGGTTAATCATTAACGCAGTACTTTTTGGCGATAAACGAAAAACTAAGATGAGTAATTGGTCTGCCAGCAGGCTGTCAGTAAATACATCAAACAAAAAATTCCTGGATGTCTTTAGTCAAATGGGATACACAGTAAGGACCGGCAGAGCAAATACATACAGAACGGAAGTTCATAATCTTGACTACGGTAAGATAGAAGATTTAATTTCCAGGCTTAGTGGCAATTATGAAATACGTAAGGCAGCTTTTATTACTGATAAAAAATATTCTTTCTTTCCTGCTAGTAGTTTACGCGAAGGAATGATGGTGCCAGTTTCTAATAAAGGAAAAATAACAGAAGAAGAGATTGTTTCAATTGAGCATACTGAATACCGGGGCGATGTATACGATATTGATGTTGACAAAGTTCATAATTATCAAGCTAATAATGTAGTTGTTCATAACTCCATATACTCTTGGAGAGGTGCAGATTTTAGAAATATCCTTAATTTTGAGCGTGACTATAAAAATGTCACTATCATTAAGCTGGAACAAAACTATCGAAGCACCAAAAAGATTTTAGATGCTGCCCACGCAGTTATTACAAAAAATCAAAAACGTTCAGATAAAAAATTATGGACAGCTTCAGGAGACGGAAGTCCGGTGCAAATTTTACAAGTTGCTAGCGAAAGGGCGGAGGGAGATGCAATTGTTAGAAGAATCCAAACAGCCTTAGACATGGGCTTAAGAAAATTCAATGACTTTGCAGTACTTTACAGAACTAATGCACAGAGTCGGTCAATTGAAGAATCTTTTGTAAAACATGGTGTACCATACAAGATTGTTGGTGGCGTACGCTTTTACGACCGTAAAGAAATAAAGGATATCATGGCCTACCTTAGGTTAATCTATCAGCCAGAAGACATGATTAGTTTTGAACGCATTGTTAATGTGCCAACTCGCGGTATTGGTACCAAGTCACTGCAAGAATTTTTGCGTTATAAAAACCATAATTCTTATACTCTGTTAGAGGCACTAACCTATGCAGATAAGTGTGATTCAATTACGCCAAAAGCTCGCAAAGGTCTTATCGAGCTAGCAGACATTATTGATAGGCTTCGTAATGTCATGGCCGACTCGGCTGTTAGCACTACAATAGAAAATTTAATAAAAAGAATCGATTACTATGCATATCTAGATGATGGTACTATCCAGGGTGAATCCCGCCAAGAAAACGTAAAAGAGTTGCTTTCAGTAGCTGATCAATATCAAGATCTTGGGCTAGAGGGCTTTCTGGAAGAGGTAAGCCTTATTAGTGATATTGATCAAGTTGATATTAGTGGCAATGCTGTTACACTAATGACTTTGCATGGTGCAAAGGGGCTAGAGTTTCCGGTTGTTTTTATGGCCGGTATGGAAGAAACGTTATTCCCACATTCGCGTGCCTTATATGACCAGCAGGAGATGGAAGAAGAGCGCAGACTTTGCTATGTTGGCATGACAAGAGCAAAAGAAGAGCTATTTATGGTTAATGCCTCGAGCCGTATGCTTTACGGCGGTATGCATCATAATCCGCCCTCAAGGTTTTTGTCAGAAGTAAATGCAGAGACTACAATAGAGAACAGCTTTCTTGGTCAAAAAAACACCTATGACTTTGGCAATGACATCCAAGAACCGGCTTATACAAAACCCAGTAACGAGCCGCGCTACGTGCCCGATCTAAATGAAGGCGATGCCGTTAAACATGACGTGTTTGGTATCGGCACTGTTTTAGAGATAGACGGTGATGTTGCCGCGATATATTTCAAGAACAAGGGTACCAAAAAGATAAATGTTTTATTTGCAAAGGTGGAGAAAATAGAATGAACAGGAAAGAGCAGTCCGAGCAAAAATCACATTTTTTGCCCGGCACGATGAGAAAACCTGGGTTTTCTCATAAGCGAAGTGATAATAAGGGTACCAAAAAGATAAATGTTTCATTTGCAAAGGTGGAGAAAATAGAATGAACAAATTATGGCAAAAAATCGGTACATTTGTTTACTGGATGACCTGGCCAGGAATTTGGCTAATGTTGCGTGGCAGTAAAAGAACCAGAATTATAATAGCTAGTGGTTCAAAAATATTGGTAGTTAAACCATGGCTTGGTAACGGTAAGTGGAGTCTGCCTGGAGGAGGAATTAAAAAAAACGAAAAACCATTTCAGTCGTTAGTTAGAGAACTAGAAGAAGAAGTTGGTCTAAAAATCAAAAAACAAAATTGTAAGATAGTTAGCAAAAATACATATAAGCAGGACGGTCTGACGTTCAAATACTACTTATTTAGCTGTAAGCAAAATGAGCAGAAGAAGATAATAAGGAAAAGTTTAGAGATAGCGGATGCTAAGTGGGTAAACTGGCATGAGCTTTCCGTTAGAAGTGCTAACAACGACGTTATAAACGCAATAAAAACACTTTAGCAGTTCTTTTGGTACAATAGTATGAGCGCATAACTTGCCAAGAATTTTTATGATTAGCCAATCGTCCAAATCTAAATCAAAAAGACATAAGCTGTTTTCTTTAAAGAATCATCCGTTTGTTGTCCCGGTAGTTACCTTTATGACACTTTTTTTTATAAGTATGATAGGGTTTATTATTTTTGGTGGCGGCACAACGGTTGGCCCAACAGACTCTAGGGTCGTTAATGTGTATGTTGACGGTATTAAGCAAACACTGCCAACCCGTGCCCAAACAGTTGAAGATTTACTTAACAGGTTAAGTATTAATATTGAACCAAAAGATGTAGTCGAGCCGGCGCTTGACGCGCCTATTTTGACCGATGACTTTAATATAAATATTTATAGAGCTCGTCCGGTTGTAATTGTAGATGGCAATAAGCAAGTCGTTACAAATACTCCAGATCAGTCACCAAGAATCGCTGCCAGAAATGCTGGCATTGTTGTTTACCCAGAAGACAATGTTTATCCTGAAGTGCCAGAGGACTTGCTACAAGAGGGTATCATTGGCGAGCGTTACGTAATTGATCGCGCAACGCCTGTTACTTTAGTCTTGTATGGCAACGTTAGTGGCGTAAGAACCCAAGCCAAAACAGTAGGCGATTTATTAAATGAAAAGGGCATAGAAGCTGCAGAAGGCGATACGGTTGAGCCAGCTCGCAATACTCCGCTTAGTGCAGATTTAAAAGTTATCATTACGCGGCCAGGTCAAAAAATTGCAACTGTAGAGGAATCAATACCACCACCAATTGAATATGTTGATGACCCTAACTTAGATAGAGGCGTTGAGGAAGTAAGAGAGCCTGGTACTGAGGGCAAAAAAGTTGTCACCTACGACATAAAGTTAGAAAACGACGTAGAAGTAGAGCGTGTACTTTTGCAAGAAATCGTAACCGTTAATCCACAGCGTCGGCTTGTCGCTAGAGGTACAAAAATAATCATTAGCAATCCATCAGAAAACGTCCAAATTGGCCAGTCGCTCGCAGCCACCCGTGGTTGGACTGGTGAGCAATTCTACTGCTTGTATCAGTTATGGCAAAAAGAATCAGGTTGGAGTACAACTGCTGGAAACCCAAGTAGCGGTGCGTATGGCATTCCGCAGGCTTTGCCTGGTACAAAGATGGCGACTGTTGGTAGCGACTGGCGGAGTAACCCAGCAACTCAAATAAGTTGGGGTATGGGCTATATTGCCGGAAGGTATGGCACGCCATGTGCTGCCTGGTCTACATCTCAGGCAAGGGGCTGGTATTAATGACATATCAAAAAACAACCAATGGCTACATACTTTGTTTTCGTAGGGGAGAAAAGCTAGTTGAAGTTTTGCAAAATTTTGCCAAGGCTCAAAATATTCACGGTGCTTGGCTAACTGGCCTTGGCGCAGCAGAGCAGCTGAAACTTGGCTATTATCATATAAATAAAAAAGAGTACGAGTTTAAAGTGATTGATGAGCTAGTAGAGATAACCAATTTAACTGGTAACTTCGCTTATAAAAATGACGAGCTAATTGTTCATATCCATGGCACGTTTTCAAGAAGTGACCTATCAACAATTGGCGGCCATGTTAGTGAGCTAACAGTAGGTGGAACGTGTGAGATAAATTTAAAAGTTACCGATAAACTTACCCGTCAACATAACCAAGAAGTTGGCCTTAACACCTTAAAACTAGCCAATGAGTAATCAGCCAAGGCCAAAAAAGAAGCTAGGTCAGCACTGGTTAAATGATGATGTTGCACTTGATGCTATGGTTGAAGCGGCAAAGGTAAAAGGTGGGGATACGGTTTTAGAAATCGGTCCGGGAACTGGTCTGTTAACAGAGAAACTACTTGCCAGAAACTCATCTGTAATTGCACTAGAGTATGACAAGCACTGGGCAGACGAACTATGGAACCGCTATAAAAAACACAAAAACATAGAGGTAGTCCATGGTGATATTCGCAAGTATCACCTTACAAATTTAGCCAAAGATTACAAAATTGTTGCTAACATTCCGTATTATTTAACAGCCAACTTGCTCAGAAAACTGGTAGATACAAATAATAAGCCTTCCACAGCAGCCTTATTAATCCAAAAAGAAGTTGCTCATAGAATAGCTGCTAAGCCGGGCGATTTGTCTTTGATTGCTGTTTTAGTTCAGCTATTTTACTCGGTACGATTAAGTATAGAAGTCCCATCTGAATTGTTTGATCCTGCACCAAAAGTCGACTCGCAAATTTTAATTTTAAAGCGGCTTAAAATGCCACAGTTTCAGCCAACTGATGAGTTATTTAGGGTAATCAAAGCAGGCTTTTCCCAGAAGCGCAAAAAAATTAAAGCCAGTCTTAGTGGCGGTCTGCATATAAGTAAGCATCAGGCTATCAAAATGCTAGATCTAGCTAAAATTGATCCAAACAAGCGACCCCAAGAATTAACTATTCAAGACTGGCATCGCCTGTCAACTACGTTATAATGAAATAGTTATGCCAAAAACCAAAAAAAGAAAAAAACGAACAGTTCGTACGCATTGGCAGCAATTTGAGTACAAACACACAACTCTATTGGTTGCCTCGGTTGCAATATTTATCTTATTGCTAGACACTGCCATAATGACATCGTTCTTGGGTGCGATAGAGGGTCTAGGTACTCTTGGCATGTTTATTGCTGGCGTACTTTACGTCTCTGTGTTTACCGCCGCCGCAAGTGTAGTTATCCTATACGAAATGGCACAGTCATTTAACCCGTGGTTAGTTATTTTGCTTGCTTCTTTGGGTTCGGTTCTTGGCGATTTTTTAATTATGGTTACTTTTGAAAATAAATTTGCCACGGAACTACTTAGAATCTTACAAAAACTTCGTTTTGAAAAAGTATTAGGTTTGTTCAATCGCCCAAAACTACGCCCGCTTTTTTTAATGATAGGCTTAGCAATTGTCGGTAGCCCGATACCAGATGAAGTGGGCATAACACTGATGGATTTAACTCATTATTCTAAATTTAGAATTTTAAGCTTGGCTTTTATTGCAAACGCGTTTGGTATTGCCGCTATTGTTGGGGTTGGCGTAGCAGTTAATTAGCCTCCCCTACCCTTTTATAAATACTTGACGTGTTAATAGTTAACAAGTAAAGTATTTAATATGAAAGAAAATAACTACGATTTACCACTACAATTACAAATAACTGCTGCTGCCCTAGCTGACTTTGATAATCGAATTTTGTCGGATTCGTTATCGATTGGGCTGGCGCAATACAAGGTTCTGGCATCTTTAGAAGGCAAGAGTCCCATGACGCAAAAACAAATTGCTATGAAACTTGACCAAACGGAAGCAAGTATTAGTCGGCAAGTTAATGGTATGTTTGAAGAAGCTTTGGTAAAAACAGAAGTAAAGCCTGGCGATAAAAGAGTTCACTACGTTGTTTTGACACCTCGGGGCAGGCGTATTAAAAAGCGAGCTGAAGGTTTGCTTGCCAAAAATCATAAGCAATTATTCGGCATGATTTCACTTAAACAGCGTAAAGTAATTGAAGCCGCGTTATTAGAATTACAGAAGCAGCTATAAAGATCTACCGTCGGCCGACAGGCGATTTAGTATAACATTTAGTATTTTCATAGCTATAAACAAACAGACAGAAGTAACGACAATAATTACCCAGTCAACCGCCTGAATTGAGCCTAACTTAAATATATTTGCTAGTGGCGTTATGTAGACGACCGCCAGCAGCAAGGCCAGTGATCCTGCCATGGCTACGCTAAGCCAAAGGTTACTGAACCATTTAATTTTGTAATCGGTACGTATATCAACCAAGCGAACCATTTCGTAAACTACCATGGCCGTAAATGCTACAGCGGCAGCTCGGCCGGTATCATCAAAGTTTAGGATTATGTACCAATAATGCGTCAGCAGTGCAGCACTCATGAGCAGACCAAAAGTTATCATTTCTATCCAGATTCGTTTATTTATGATAGAGCCTTGAAAAGCCGAAGGCTTTAGACGCATAACATTTCTTTCTGATGGGTCAGAGCCGAGTGCCACAGCCGGTAAGCCGTCGGTCACAATATTTATGAACAAAAGTTGAGTGGCACTTAGTACTAGTTTGCCAAATACAATTACGCCACCTACAACAGTTATAACTTCTGCAATATTGGCACTTAGCAAGTAGTTTACAAATTTACGCATGTTATCAAAAATGCCTCGGCCTTCCTCTATGGCGCCAATAATAGTTAAGAACTGATCATCTAATAAAATTATATCGCTGGCTTCTTTAGCGGCGTCTGTACCAGTAATACCCATAGATATTCCAATATCAGCGGCTTTTAAGGCTGGTGCATCATTAACGCCATCGCCAGTCATGGCAACTTGATGACCTTGTTTTTTAAGCGCTTGGACTATTCTAATTTTGTGCTCGGGATTTACCCGGGCAAAAACCGATGCCGTTTTAATTTTGCTGGCCAAAGTAGCTTGATCCATTTCTTCAATTTCAGCTCCGGATATGGCATCACCTTCAATACCAATTTCTTTTGCCACAGCTTTAGCCGTTTCAATATAGTCGCCGGTAATCATAAGTACCCGCATACCGGCTTCGCCAGAAACCCTGCCCATAACCTCTTTTACTTCTTGTCTGGGCGGATCCATCATGCCTTGAAGACCAACAAAAGTAAGTCCTTTTTCGGCGTTTTCACCCTTTGGTTCGGTGGATGAGTTTTTATAAGCAAAGCCAAGCACTCTTAAGGCTTGAGAAGCAATTTGTTGATTCTGTTCAAGGATATCTTTTTTAATAGCCGGAGTTAGTTTTTTTACTTTGCTGTTAATCTCTATATGGTCACAAATTGCTAAAACGCTTTCGGGCGCACCTTTGGTTGCTACAAGAAACCCAGATCCGTGCTTATGAACAGTTGTCATTTTTTTGCGTTCGGAGCTAAAAGGGATTTCACTTAAGCGAGGGAACTCGTTAAGTAGTTTGCTTAGGTCAAGCTTGGCTTTAGCGGCCGATACAAGCAGTGCTGCCTCAGTCGGATCGCCAATTATCTGATCTTTTTTTAAGTGCGCATTATTGCAAAGCGCACCGATTTGTAAAATGCCAGTTAATTCTTTTAGGTTGCCTAGATTTTTATTATCTAAAGAATAGTCGCCGTTGATTTCGTAGCCATTGCCGGTAACTTGATAGGTTTTTTCGTTAGTAAATATAGATCTAACAACCATTTCGCCTTTGGTGAGCGTTCCGGTTTTATCGGTGCAAATAACATCGGTAGAACCAAGCGCCTCAACGGCTGATAATTTTCTAACAAGCGCATTTTTGGCTGCCATACGACGAGCACCAAGTGCTAAAGAGATTCTTACTACAAAAGACAGTCCCTCCGGTATCGCGGCAACCGCCAGGGCTACCGCAGCCGTAAATGCAAGCAGTAATCTTTGGAGCATATCGCCATCAACGTCCTCTGGGTTCAGTAAAAAAATTATTATAAAAATGGCAATTGCTACCAGCAAAACCAGTTTGCCAATTTTTTTGCCCAGCTCATCTAGTTTGCGCTGCATTGGTGTTTGTTCTGGTTCAACAGAGCTAACGAGTTTGGCAATTTTGCCAATTTCTGTGCTAGAGCCTGTAGCAATCGCAACTCCGTAACCACTGCCTGATGTTACAAAAGTGCCAGAAAACAGCATGTTTTCTTGGTCGCCTAATGAGGTGACTTTAGCCGCCGCTTCGGTGTTTTTTGAAACAGGCAAAGACTCACCGGTTAACGAGGCCTCGTTTACTCTAACAGAATTTGCTTCTATCAAACGAATATCGGCAGACACTTTCTGGCCCTCGTCTATTAAAACAATGTCGCCGGGCACAATTTGCTCAACTGGTATCTCAATTACTTGGTTGTCTCGCCTTACTTTTGCGCTGTACCCAACCAGCTTTTTTAGGGCTTCAACAGTTTTTTCTGCCTTAAATTCGTTTAAAAAACCAATCACGGCTATGGCCAGCACAATCAGCATAATTAGTACTGACTCGGTTATATGGCCGTTTTCTTCTAGTAGACCAACGGCAAATGATACTGCGGCAGCCCCAATTAATACTAAAATAAGTACGTCTTTAAACTGGTTAAAGAATAACTTTATTGGGTTGATGCCTTTTTGGGTGTGGAGTTTATTCAGGCCAAATTTTTCTAATCGTATTTTTGCTTCTTGGTTGGTTAGCCCTTGTTCGCCGGAGTTTAAGCTAGACAAAACTTCTTTAGCTGTAGAGGTTATATAATTAATAGCCATTAGCAAGTAGTATACTATTAAATATAAGTTAGCTTTATAGTATTTTGAACACTAGATAAAATATACGGCAGAAATAAATATATGCTAAAATAACCATTAGAATAAATACTAATAAAATAAGGAGTAGTGAGTAACCAACTAAACCATGCCACGTCTACCTATACCCGGTTCTGATGCAGGTTCATGGGGAGACATCCTCAATGAATATCTATCTGTCTCACATAACACTGATGGAACACTTAAATCAGGAGGTCTACCAGTTGGCCCAACCGGACCTCAAGGAGCTACCGGCCCACAAGGAGCCACCGGAGCAGGAGCAACTGGAGCCACTGGCCCACAAGGCCCAACAGGTTCAGACGGCGCTACTGGTGCTACCGGGCCGGTGGGAGCAACGGGTGCCAGTACTGCAGCAGGTGTATCTTATGACAACTCCACATCAGGTTTGAGTGCTACAGATGCACAAAATGCACTTGACGAGCTGAGCTTCGCAAAAGCCACGATAATCGGCAACATCATCACCGGAGACGTGACGATCTCCACCTTCGAAGCAGCGTATGCAGGGAACCCAAACGGACTCGTTGTGCTCGGCTATCCAGCATACCTCGTTACGAATACCGGCACGACGACCACTTGGCCAGGAGGCACTGTTACCGGAGGATCCGGTGCGGGCATCTATGAATGGGATGGGGCGAACCTCACCTTCGTGCGTGATCTCGTAGAGGGCGAGTGGCTACAAGCCATGTTTGTGAAGGATGGATCGGCAAGCGAAGAAGGGTTCATGGGTCGGCAGGCGATTGTCTACAACCTTGGTGGGCCGGTCGCAGTCGTAGGCTTTGCCACCGGAGCTGAGGCGACCTACTACAACAACACCACATCCGGCCTAACCGCTGAATGGGTGCAAGACGCGATAGATGAGTTGGCTGCTCAAATCCCTACCAGTTCTGTAAATACCGTTGCCGATGCTGGTTCAACTGAATCACTGGCCTTTACCTCTGGCCAAAATGAGATCGTGCATGACATAACTATGACCGAGGATTGTACAATTTCATTCACAGATGCGCCGTCTGCAGGCACAGTAGGCAGCATGACGCTTATCCTTCGGGGTGCCTACACACCAACATTGCCTGCATCAATAGACTGGGCTGGTGGGTCTGCGCCAACCTATTCGTCTCCGTCTGTGTATGAATTTATAACTGTTGATGGTGGTACTACTGTTCTTGGCTTCTTAGCTGGGGCAGGTGTTTCGTGAGCATAAGTCGTAACATGCGCCGCGCCGCTGCGGGGGTAAGTGGCTTCAACCCACAAAATGATATTACTTGGCACAGCTTGTTCTGGGCAGAAGGAACGGCATTTCAATCACAAGGATATAGCGACACAGATTCTGTTACTTTGTGGCCTAACGAAACAGGTGAATCTGATGCAACTCAGACCACTGGAAGTCCTGCTTACAACATATCTAATAGTTTATACAATAATAAGCCAACAGTTGATTTCAGTACCAATGGTATGCCGACTTCTAATTTCAGCTCAGCGCCGACTTATCCGATTTCAACTATTGTAATAGCTAATTTTGGTTCCACGACAAATTACCGTACATTACTTGATGGTAATAATAGTAGTCACCGTAATATTTTTCAGACAAGTAGCAGTGGTGCAGCCTATCGAACCTATGCAGGTATCGCAATAGAAGGTGGAACACCAAATACTGCTCCGCATTTATTTCGCCTAGGTTTTGATGGATCTACTAGCGAAGATCCTCTGTATGTTGATGAGGCAAAAGTTACTATGTCGAGTACGAACGCCGGCTCAAGTCAAATTACTGGCTTAACACTAAGTTACGGTAGTGGATATAATCACGGTGGGGCAATAGCTTTGGTAGGTATTTACCAAGGAGATATCACGGCTGACACAGCCTGGCCTGACTTTACTGCCTGGGTAACTAATCACTATGGGATTACAATAGCGTAAGTGCAGTATGAATGATTCGGTTACTAATCTAAAAAGTATACACTTAAAAAGCGGAGTTAAAGCGGATTTAAATCCGCTTTTGGGCAAAATAACAGATTAAAAACCTATACCACCACTCTGCCACCTGATTGCCACCACTTGCCTGACAGTACTTAAAATTAAACCATTTTAAGCGTAGCTAATAATCGTCAAATACAATAAATATTTAAATTTTGATAAAATAAAGTAATGAGTCAAACTCAAACAATTATCGACGTAAGAGAGCCAGATGAATACGCTGCGGGTCATCACCAAGATGCTATAAATATTCCTTTATCAACGCTTCCTGGCAACCCAAAATTAAATAATATTGCAAAAGATTCTAAGATTATACTGTATTGCCGGAGTGGATCGCGTAGTGGCATGGCGCAGCAGATTTTATCGGGCCAGGGATATACAAGTTTAACCAACGGAATAAACCAAAATAATGTTGAAAAGCAGTTTGGTTAACTACTGATTTTCTGAACTTTCGCTTTGTAGCTTTCTTTGTTTTAACATTCTTCTGCGAGCTCGTTCTGACTCACCACCCCAAACACCATTTTGTATCTTGTACTCTAGCGCATATTCTAAGCAGTCTGTTTTAACAAGGCAATCATCGCAAATTGCCTTAGCTGCCTTTAATTTTGAGTTATCGTCTGAAAAGAATACTTCATTATCTAAGCCCCTACAGGCAGCTAATGTCATAAAACCGGTTTCTTTTACCTTGCTGATTGATGCATCACGGTCTGGTAAGGTCAGTAAATCTACAGTAGTATCTGCTGAGGCGTCATTAAATAAGGTGTCTTGAGTTTCCCAGTATTCCTTTAGTGTAATTGCTTGCTCAGGGTCTCCCATTTCGTCAACCATTGTTATATTAAAGTATATAAAGTAAATATAAGCAAATATAGTTTGTATAATGAGTAGTTTCAGGTGGCATTAATTTTAAA
>JAGQMZ010000012.1:21534-22927 GCA_020428405.1 Candidatus Saccharimonadota bacterium
ATTGTTATATTAAAGTATATAAAGTAAATATAAGCAAATATAGTTTGTATAATGAGTAGTTTCAGGTGGCATTAATTTTAAATATCGCTATACTATCAATGTGAAGAAATCTAGTAAGTTGCCACCCAAGCCAAGCAAAATTGCTCGCCTGAGTGGGTTTTTTTATGACAAAGTAGGCTTAAGTGTGGTCTTATGGACCTCACTTTTTTTGTTTGGACTGTTCTCTTACACGGTATTTATGCAGCGTCAGGGCTTTCCGCAGGTAGATGTACCGATTAGTTTTGTTCAAGGAATTTATTTTGTAGACGATAGATCAAAGGTTGACGAGCAAGTTACTAAGCCAGTGCTTGATGCTATTTCAGATATTGATAGCATAAAATCTACAACTGCTAACAGTGGCGATAATCAAGCCACAATAATCATTGAATATGAAGAAGGGGTGACATCGCAGGAAGGTTCGGACGCGGTTGAGGCAGAGGTAGAAAAAATACAAGATACTTTACCACAAGAAGCTCAGTTGGTATTTAATGCTGTTGATGCAACACGCTATAACAATAAGTACGATATCTTACTGAGTGTTTCTAGTGGTGAGGCCAGTATAAATGACTTACTTGATAGGGCAGAAGAAGTAACCAACCTACTTAAACAAAAGCTACCAGATGCAGAGTTAATTGAGGTTGCCGAACCGTTTGAAGAAGGAGTTAATCCGGCAACTGGCGAGGCAACGAGACGTCAGACTAGTTTTGACTGGTATGGTAACCAAGAAAACGGAAGTGTAGACATTAACCAAAGTGTTGTAATTGGCGTTAGTCTTAAAGATAACGAGGATATAATTGCCTTTGACAACGAACTAAATAAAGCTGTTGAAGAAGTAAATAATCAATATGATGATGTAGAAATAAATGTAGCAGCAAGTTTTGCGCCAAGTATTCGCCAGCAAATATCATCACTGCAAGGTAACTTGTTTGCCGGACTCACCATTGTCGTTATTATTTGCATGATTTTTATCGGCTGGCGGGCAGGCGTACTGGCTGCGGTTGGCTTGGCAGTTACGCTAACTACTGCGGTTGGTATTTTGTACCTGTTTGGCATGAGTCTAAACACGATTAGTTTGTTCGCCTTGGTGCTTTGCCTTGGTCTAATTGTTGATGACACGATTATTATTGTTGAGGCAATTGATGCTCAGAACGCTAAAGCAAAAAATCTACGGCAAGCAGTCTTAAAATCTGTAGATAAAATTGCGCTTGCCAGCGCCGCGGGCACATTCACTACGGTTCTGGGTTTTGCGCCACTGCTGTTTATTAGCGGAATTTTGGGTGAGTTCATTAGACTGTTGCCTATCACAATAATTACAGTGCTAATTGTCTCGCTGGTGATGTCGCTGTTATTTATT
>JAGQMZ010000013.1 GCA_020428405.1 Candidatus Saccharimonadota bacterium
TGGATAATAAACCATAGGCTTATCATAAATTGGCATTAACTGCTTGGATATACCTTTAGTAATTGGGTAAAGTCGTGTCCCACTCCCACCAGCTAATACTATTCCTTTCATTTTTCCTCCTCAATGTAATTCTTTAGGCCTGTCTTCCAATCGGTTGAGATAAAGCCAGTCGAACCTATTTTATCAAGACTAAGCGTACTTTGCAGCGGGCGAGGTGCAACACCTTCTTTGCCACGATAGTATTCCTCTGTAGAAGTATCGGTTACGGAGTTTTCATAACCCGCAATTTTAAAGATTTCTCTAGTAATGTCAGCCCAACTCGCACTATCGCCGCTGTTTGTAACATTATAGGTACCAAAGGGTGCTTTGGTTGTTAGTAGGTGGTCGATGGCTTTTACAAGCTCTGATGTAAAAGTTAAACGACCGATTTGATCAGATACAACACTAGGGTTAATGCCTTTTTCTCCTAAACCAAGCATGGTTTGTACAAAGTTTTTACCTTTGCCAATAACCCAAGATGTCCTTAATATATAATGACTATCTACTTGTGATGCCAATAGGTCACCAGCTGCCTTGCTAGCCCCATACACTGAAAGTGGAGATAGGTCTTCAGATTCATTGTGTTCTTCTTGAGTACCGTCAAAAACATAGTCTGTAGAAATATGAACGAGTCTTATATTGTTTCGCCACACGGGGTGGGTTAGATTGCCAACAGCCTCAGCATTAACTCTCCAAGCAGATAGGCGACCTTCCGGTGTTTCGGCACCATCTACACTTGTGTAAGCAGCAGCATTAATAACTATCTTAGTCCCAGACCAATCAAACGCATCCACAGCTTGTTTATCTGTTATATCTAAGCCGTCTGAGTCAACAGCTCTAGCGTCAGGATATTTTGCCTGCAAAGCTTTTCCAAGCTGGCCGTTAGAACCAATTATCAGAATTTCAGATTGGTTCAATATCTACCCCTAAATTTCTTAGCGTCTTCTAACATTGGGTGTGTTTTATCTCTATCGCTAAGAACTGCATCGTCTAATGCAATTGGCCATTTTATATCAATTTCTGGGTCGGCAAGATTTACAAAACAATATTTGTCGTATGCGTCGGCAGACCAGTGCTCGTCAACGCTATAAATGTAATACGTGTCATCTTGAAGTGTTTGAAATCCATTAGCTACACCTTCTGGCAAAAAGACAGACTTATTTTTATCTAGTTCCATTGAAAACGTTCTACCAAAGCTTGGGCCATCACGAAGGTCAACATAAGCCACAAAAACCTTGCCAGTAACAATACTTAGGTATTTGTTCCAGGGCTCAGCGTGGAAACCCCTAGTTACGCCAGGCTTTTTATTGTAAGAAACATTTGTTTGCACAACTTTAAAATCTTTTGGCAAACCTTGCTGGGTTAACTTTTCTCTATGATAGTTTTCTTGGTAGTAACCGCGCTCATCTTTTGGGTAGTCAATCTCAAACACTAAAAGCCCTGGAATATCAGTGGTTGTTGATTTAAAGACAGTTGTAGGTACCTTTGTCATTACTGATTGGCCTTTTTGTATTTTGCTTCTGTTTCGGCTTTTTGCGGCTTCCACCAGGTTTCGTTGTTTGTGTACCATTCAATTGTTTGTTTAAGTCCTTCTTCAAAGTTGGTGTACTTTGGCTTCCAGCCAAGTTCATTCATAAGTTTTGAGGCATCAATTGCGTAACGCATGTCATGGCCAGGGCGGTCATTAACATGTTCGTAGTCGTTTTGATCTTTGCCCATGTTTTTTAGAATCAGTTCAACGACCTCTTTATTATTTTTTTCTCCGTCAGCACCAATTAGGTAGGTTTCTCCAACCAGACCATTTTCTAAAATTGCTAGTACGCCAGATGAGTGATCTTCGGCATGAATCCAGTCACGAACTTGTTCGCCAGTACCATAAAGTTTAGGTTTGCGACCTTCCAAAATCTCGGTAATTTGTCTTGGTATAAATTTTTCTACATGTTGATATGGGCCGTAATTGTTTGAGCAGTTACTTATAGTTGCTTTAACACCAAAGCTTCTTACCCAGGCTCTAACCAAAAGGTCAGATCCTGCTTTGGTGCTAGAGTATGGACTTGAAGGGTTGTAAGGTGTTTCAGGTGTAAACTTTTTCGGGTCATCTAGATCTAAATCTCCGTACACTTCGTCTGTAGAAATATGATGAAGTCGCTTGTTGTGTTTTCTTACTGTCTCAAGAATTGTATAAGTACCAACGATGTTGGTGTCTAGAAATGGGCGGGGGTTTGAAAGGGAGTTGTCGTTATGTGACTCAGCAGCAAAATGTACTACAATGTCATTTTTTTGAACCAGTTTATCAACCAGTTTTTCATCACAGATGTTACCTTCAATAAATTCTACTTTGTCTAACCCATCAAGGTTTTTTTTATTGTTATCGTAGGTAAGAGCATCAATTACTGTAATATTCCAGTCTGGTCGCTGGCCATACACATAGTGTACGAAGTTAGAACCAATAAATCCTGCACCACCCGTCACTAAAATGTTCATATTAAAAGTATAACAGATTAAAATAGTCAAAATGTTAATATATTAGTATGGACAATTCAGAAACTGTTAAAAAAGCAGTTATTGCAGCAGCAGGTTTTGGCACAAGATTTTTACCTCAAACAAAAGCCATGCCAAAAGAAATGCTACCCTTGGTAGATAAACCAATAATTCAATATATTGTTGAAGAACTCGTTGATGCTGGAATAGAAGACATCGTGATTGTTACGGGCTATCATAAGCGTTCAATTGAGGACCACTTTGATTATATTAGTGCCGATCTGGTCGAGAATTTAAAACAGGGAGGAAAAAGAGATTTACTTGAAAAGACAAAGCGGATTTCTGATTTAGCAAACTTTGCATATATTCGTCAGAAGGGCCCGTATGGAAGTGCTACACCAGTAATGAATGCCGCTCACTTAATTGGCAACGAACCATTTATATATACATTTGCCGATGATTTGGTTCCTGCTAAGCCGAACCGATTTAAACAAATGATTGACTTGCATAATGATCTTGGTGGGCCGATTTTGCCGTGCATTCGAGTAAAAGACGAAGAGCAGTATAAGCGATATGGTATTTTGGCAGGTGACGAAGTTAGTGGGGGTATTGTGCGGATGAGTGGACTTGTAGAAAAACCTGGCAAAGAGAATGCTCCGTCAGATCTTGCAAGTGTGGGTGGCTATCTATTGACGCCTGATGTGTTTGAATATATTGATAGAGCTATTCCTACTATAGGCGATAACAAAGAGTTTTATTTGACCACTTATGTGCTAGAGCCAATGATTCGTGATGGAAAACCCTTATTTGGATGTGCTCTAAATAATAGCAGATATTACGATACCGGAAACAAGCTAGAATATTTGAAAACAGTAGTTGAGTTTGCTGTTGCGCACCCAGAACTTGGCCCCCAGTTTAAAACATATCTAGAAAGTTGGTATAAAAAAGGAAACTTATGAAAAAACTTATTGCTTTTGATTTAGACGGAACCTTGGCCCCCAGTAAATCTCATTTCCATCCAAGAATGGTTGCTTTGTTTGACCAGTTGCTTGCAAAGTATCAAGTTTGTGTAATTTCTGGAGCTAAGTACGAATTATTCCAGCAACAATTTTTAACTCAGATTACTAGTGAGCCAGCTAGCTTGAAAAAACTTCACTTGCTTCCAACTACCGGCACCAGGTATTACAAGTTTAAAAACAAAGATTGGCATCAGGTTTACGCGGAAGATTTTACTAAAGAAGAAAGAGATAAAATATTAAAAGCGCTTAATAATGCACTAGAAAAGTCTGGACATAAGGTTGAAAAAACTTATGGCCCAACCATAGAGGACAGGGGTAGTCAAATAACACTTTCGCCACTTGGCCAGGAGGTTGTCTCACAGCTTGGCGAAAAAGGACTTGAAATAAAAGAAACTTGGGATCCTGATATGAAATTACGTAGAGAAATCGTGGCAATTGCAGAAAAGGATATACCTGAGTTCAATGTTAAGGTAGCTGGGCTAACGTCTATAGACGTAACGGTTCCTGGTGTCGATAAAGCATACGGAATGCGTAAACTTATGCAGGAAACAGGGCTAAAAAAAGAAGAGATTCTATTTATGGGTGACAAAATAGTACCGGGCGGTAATGATTATGCAGTTGAGCAAATGGGTATTGATTGCATTGCAGTTAGATCATGGCATGATACGGCATATGCGATTGAAGGTATAGTTCATGTTTCATAAACTTAATGACAATTGTTGACCTCAGGTTTTATAATAATAAGATAATCTCTAACGGTTGTTTATGAATAAAATTTTGGCAAATATAAAATATCCTATGGTACGTAAATCAAACTTACCTGTAAGCTTGCGTACTCATAAGGACGAAGCCGGTTACTTAAGAGCTAAACAAAAAGGTATTTCTAGTAAACCACTTAATAAAGAAGAGCCTATTCAAGAATGGAAAGGATGGATACTAATTATTAATGAATTTCCATACAGTGCAGCATTTGATACACATCATATGCTAGTCCCAAAAAGAGAAGTTACAAAAGATGAACTCAATAAAAGTGAGAGAGAAGAACTTAATAATATAATAGACGAACTAAATGATAAGTATGATTGCTTACTTCTTAACTTTAATCGTAAACAATCTATAAAAAAACATTTCCATATACATCTACTAACATATAAAAACAACAGAAAAGATATTAAATTATAGTAGAAGTCAAAAATCATGAAGACACAGAACTTGTAATTGAAACTATTCTTAAATATCAGCACACCAATTAGTAATTTTGTTACATTTACAACCTTGTTTTATTTAAAACGTTTTAATGAAAATAATAGATTATAAAAGTAATTAAGCTAATAGAATAAAGGCATTAGCAATTTTCAAAAATTTACTCCGGCGCTATATTGACCTTCACAATCTAATCGTTGGGGGATTTTGGTACATGAGAAAAGTGCAGTTTGCACAACACGTAAAAATTATACTATTGGTGGGAATGGTTACAGTAAGCGGGTTATGTTTAGTGTTGGTGCGCGGCAAGGCACATGCTAATGGAGGGTACCCGTGGAGTGGTGCAGTTTGTGTATCTACTGGTCAAACTGCCGGAAAATGCCCTAATTACGAGTGGTCTTATGGCGGAAAAACTAAAAACCCTAACACTGGCAATTACTATTATAGAAACTGCACAGATTATGTAGCCTGGAAATTGCTTAGTCTTGGTGTTTCAGCAGCAAAAATTTCAGGTCTAGGAAGTGCAGGCTCTTGGGATAACAATGCACCGTCTAAAGGTCTAAGTGTTACCACATCTCCATCTGCTGGTTCTGTCGGAGTAGATGAGCGCTACGGCCATGTCGTATACGTTGAGAGTGTTAGTGGCAGTAACATCACAATTTCTGAATATAACTGGGGCAGTACTGGTAGTTTTGGGACTAGAAGCGGTACAATGGCGCAACTTGGCGTTTCAAAGTTTATTAACTTTGGTTTAAGCGGAGCTAATAACGGCTCTTCTGTCAGTGGCCATGGTCCGACTAGCGTGAACAATGCCAGATTTTTAGGTACAGATAGATTAAGAGTAGGTCAAAAGATGACTGCAAATCAGTATATTGAGTCTTTTAACACAACACATGTGCTAATGATGCAGACAGATGGCAATTTAGTACAGTATGGGGATGGATTTAAGGTCCTTTGGCACACAGGTACTGATGGTAATCCAGGTGCGTTTGCAGTCTTTCAGACAGATGGTAATTTAGTGGTTTATGCTGCTGATGGACGCCCACTGTGGAATAGTAGGCCAAGATATGGGGCAGACAAGGTTATATTGCAAGATGACGGCCACTTAGTTACTTATAGCTCTAATATGCAGCCACTATGGTACACAGGGGTTATTGTGCCAAACCAACTAACATACAAGGGTTCAGACAGCTTGCTATCAAATCAATCAACCCTTTGGCCAAATCAATTTATTCGTTCTAAAGACGGACGATACAGTTTAGTTATGCAGTCAGACGGCAATCTAGTACTCTACGCGCCCGGGCATCACCCGATCTGGCATTCCCATACTTACGGTAGCCCTGGTGCACGGTTCGTGGTGCAGGGTGACGGTAACATAGTTGTTTATAGTAAATATAACCAACCGCTTTGGTCGGTAAGACCGCAGTCAAATTCAGCTCGGTTGGTTATGCAGTCAGACGGTAATTTAGTTCAATACAGCACTAACGGATTGCCATTATGGCATACCCAAACCTTTGGAAAACTATAGTATTTCAAGCTGCTTTTTAAACTCTGTCTTAAAGCGGCCAGGCTCAAAATTATATGGTAATTTTAAAACCGGTTTAGTTTTATAGTTCTTTAACACTTTTATAAGACTCTTCGTGGTTTGTGATTCAAAAAACTGACCAGTCTTCCCTGGTATTACGTAATCTAGGGCACCACCAGCTTTATATGCAATCACAGGACAACCTGCCGCTAAGGCTTCTACTGGTGCAATGCCAAAATCCTCTTTGCTGGTAAAAATAAAGCCTTCAGATTCTTGTAGAGCTTTAACTACTTCTTGGTCAGAGGCATTTGTTAAAAAGTTTACTGTCGGCCCGGCTATAGAGCGAAGACTAATATTCTCTGGCCCATTCCCAATAACAGTTAGATGTAAACCAAGCTCAGTACATGCCTCAACTGCAATATTTATTTTTTTATAAGGAACCTGCCTGCCGACTACAACAAAGCCTTTGCGGTCTACCTCTTTCATAGACTTAAAACGTTTAGTGTCTACAGGTGGAAATATTACCAAGCTATCTTTCTTATAGTACTTTTTTATTTGCTGTTTGGTGTGAGTAGAGTTGGCAATTATTAAATCAGACTGACTAGCGCCTTTAAGATCACGTTGTTTTAGAGGTTTTAAAAAGGCTTTTAGGCCAAATCTAACTAGCGGATTAAATATGCCAAATCCAGGGTTTTCAATATATTCTTTGTGTTTATCCCATAAATAGTGAGTTGGCGTATGACAGTAAAAAACCATCTTACTACCTGTAGGTTTTTTAATATGATTAGCTGCACCATTGCCAGAACTGACAATTATTGTGTCAAACTCTTCCAGATTCAGTGAGCGAAACCAGTTTGACATTAATATTGGCAAGTATTTTCTAAGTTTAGAAAACGGCCAGCTCTGCAAGTAGCCTGTAATAATTTTATTGTCCAAACGTTTTTGCCACTCCTCATTACAGTAAGCAGTATAAATTGGAGCATCCGGATACAACTTATGCAACTCTTCAACAACTTTTTCTGCTCCACCACCAACTAACCAGTCGTGGATTATCACAACTTTCTTAGATTTATTTATAGAGGCTACCATCCACCACCTCCACCACCACCTCCACCACCACCGGCACCACCGCCAGAGAATCCGCTAGAGCCGGAGCTGCTTGGTGCAGAAAAACTTTGCGTGGTAGAGGTTTGGATTCCGTATAGTGCGCTAGAAAACAAAACGGGGTTAAAACCGCGGGTGCTATTAAACCATTCAGGCGGTTGCTGGTATAGCGGAGCAATTGCTGTGGCCCAATCTTTTTCAATTCCAAACAGGACAGCATAGGGCAATAATTTTTCATATAACTTTATAAGTTGAGCTTTATTGTCTGTGTCCACAGGTGTTTTTTCTACGCCTTTAGGACTTTGCAGGGTTTTTATTCTGTCTTCTTCGGCAAGCTTCATATAATCTTTAAGGCCAAGCAAATGTTCTTTGGTTTTTACACCAAGCGACGTTCTTGCTGGCATAACACTACTAATAATAAAAATAGCAACGGCTGTTAAGCCCAGACTAAGAGCCAACAACAAAAAAACGTAATTTAGACTAAATCCAACAAATACCGCCAGGCCACAAAGAACACAATATATACTTCCTAGCAGGTAGAATTTAGACCTAGCCTTCGTGGGTTTTTGAGTGAAGAATCCTTGGGCTACTACATTTGTTTCGGCCAAAGAGCTAAGACTTTTTAGCTTAGTGTATAGTTTATTTTTTTGCTGGCTAATATTTAACTTTGTTCCTGCACCAGAACCAGAAAATAGCATTGAAATAACTTCTTGATTTTCTGCAGCAAGATTGTCTGGTCTTTTTACAAGTTCAATCTCGTAATCGGTTTTTTTGCCCAGGAATTTTTTACTCTCTACCTCATAAATCTTTAAGTAACCAGCAATACAGAGTTCTAAAATTCCAGCCGTTACGGCTTTGGGGCTAAGCCGCTCATTTAAAATAACATCAGCCAGTACGGTATTTAGATTTTTAGGCGGGGCATATTCAGGCACGATAATACCGCTACCTTTTGAATCACGACCTTCTTTGCGCCATTTTTTTAATAGAACAAATAAGGTGATTACCGGAACCAGCACTGATGCCACTAATGCAAATATTGTAGCTAGTACTTGAAGGATATTAACTGGTGGCTTGGAAAACGTACCAGGCTGAAAACCTACCACAAAGCTAAGTGTTTGTTCTGGGCCAATTGACTCTGTTGTGTAAACGCTTACTGTGCCATCATCTTCTGTAACAGTACAGTTGCTTTCTGTGGAGCCAAAACTTCCTGTGTAGCACAGCTTTTCTGTCATTGTGCTGCCTAGGATTGACTGGTCTATAGTTAGTTTGGCAGAAACATTTTCAAAAACCTGACCCCACTGGTCGCCATTAACATCCCAAAACAGCTCGTCATAGTTATCATAAAAAGTTATAACATTTGAAACACTATATTTTATTACATAGGTTTGTTCCCCGCGTACATATCTATCGGCATCACCTATTCGTAAAACCAGGTTGTCGTTTTGCGAATAAGTTGTATAGTTCCAAGCTTGGCCGCTTTCTTTTGTTACAGTGTCTATCTTTAGGTCTAGGGAATTTTCTTTATAAGTTTTTGGTAAGGCGCGTTCAATGCCGTGGTTTTGGTCGTATTCAGGAAAAGTTGCTGTTATGGTTTCTGTGATATCTAGCTGCCCGATACCTTTATCGTTTTTTGATAAATAATATTCTGCAGAAAAATCATTAATAACAAAGTTACTTGTATCTTGAGCGCTAAGATTTTGAGTTAACCCAAAAAAAGCTACCAAGAACGGTAGCAAAGATAGCACGACTTTTTTCATCACACGGCTCCTCGGCCGCTTAGGACAACCCTGATTGTTTTAAGTAAAATCGTGATATCTAGCCAGAAACTCCAGTTTTGGACATAGTAAAGATCAAGTGTGCGTCGCTCTTCAAAACTAATATCTTTGCGTCCTGAGACCTGAGCCAAACCGGTTAAGCCGGCCTTCACGCTAACAATATTGTGCTTAGATTTAGCTTGGTCAATTTCTTTGGGTACAAGTGCTCGTGGCCCAACCAAGCTAATATCGCCTTTAATAACGTTAAATAATTGCGGCAATTCATCAAGGCTAGTAGACCTTAAGAATTTTCCAATGCCTGTTACGCGGGGGTCATCATCTATTTGATCACCGTTGGCTCTATATTTTTTAATTAGCTCTGGCTTACCCATTGCCGAAAAGGCCTCTTCTGGGCTCATGCCGTTGTAAGCTTTTTTGTGCGTTCTAAATTTATAGATTGTAAATACTCTATTAAACCTGGTAACTCGTTTTTGCTTTAGAAGAACTGGCCCAAAGTCGGATAAGAAAATTAAAATTGCAATAATCAAATAAAGGGGTAGCAGAATTATTGTTAGAGGAATAGTTATTAAAAGGTCAAAAATACGCTTAATAATTCTGCCCCAGCCAGTTAATGCTGTTTGATTAACCGCAATAACAGGAAAGGACGAACGGAAAAGTTCTAACTGAATATTGCCCACAAATAATTCTGCGTTCCCTGGAATAAACCTAAAAGAAATATGGTTTTCTTGAGCAAACTGGACTACTTTGCTATTAGCCTCTGGGTCAGAAAACAGTTCGGTTTGCAATATAGAGTGGATATTTTCAGTTTTAATTGATTCAATCGCGCTAGCAAACGACGGGAAGGTTTTTACATGATCTATTTTTCTTTTTGTTCCGGCAATTCCAACTATTTTGTAGCCAGATGACGGTTCTTTAAAAAGACTAACTAGTTCGTCAACTACCGGTGTGTTGCCAACTATGAGTAGGTTATTAACGCCAATGCCATAGCGCATCAGCCGACTTCTGATAAATCTGGCTAAGTTTCTAAAGACAACTAATAATATAAATGCAAAAGTAAAACCATAAACAGGAACTAATCGGGCAGGGAATATAATTTCATTTCTAAAATAGGCTACCCCAAGTATAAATAGTAGTCCCAAAAAAGACCCAATCAACAATCTGCCAAATTCTTTAAACCGCTTTTCGTATATAGAGGAATTATAGAGCCCCAGTAATGCAAAAATACCAATCCAAAAAATTAAAAGTACTAAGAAGACTGCAAAATACTCTCGGGCAGATACAAATTCAATTAATGGTCGTTCGTCAACCTTTACACGCAAAATATAGGCACCAACAAAAGCAATCAAAAGTGCCAAGAAGTCACCTAAGACTAAGAATAATCCGTAAACAAATGAGGCGTTATTTTTCATGTTAACTTATTCTATAATACCAGTTTACGCGCTGTATTAGCACAAGCTTAGAACAATTTACGAACGTAGGTGTTATACTTATGTTTAATGAAGCTTTTAAAAAAGAAAAAGCAAAGGCGCGAGCTAAAACAAATCATTGAATACGCTATTACTGGCGGTGCTTGGTTTTGGTCTGGTTACGCAATGTTTGCCTTACTTTACAGCGTTGCTGGCATAGATATTGTGCCAGCTAAAATAATTTCGTACATTTTTGGCCTATCAGTTAATTTTGTTCTGGAACGTTTCTGGGTTTTTGACACCAAAGACGCCCGCAAAGAGCTAGACAAAGTTAGTGTGCGTTACGTTGTTTTATCTGTCATCAACTTGGGCATAGATACATTTATAGTTTGGGGACTGGCTCAACTTGGGCTTACGCCGTACCTTGGCCAGTTTGTTTCAGCAGGATTTTTTACAGTGTGGAACTATCTATGGTACCGCTTTTGGGTGTTTGCCAAAAAATCTCAACCCAAACCAAAACGTGCAGCAGCCCCTGCACTTAAACGGCCAAAAGCTGTAAAAAGAAGAAGACCAAATGCCAAGTAAAGAAGAAACAACTCGGCCAACTAAAAAACAAAAAGCCTTGCTAGATTTTATTGCTGACTTTATAGCTCAGCACGGTTACAGCCCAAGCTACCGCGAGATAAAAACTGGTATGAACTACAATTCTGTGGCTACTGTGGCGCTACATATAAACAATTTAATCAAGCGTGGTCATCTAGAAAAACGCGATAACAAAGCTCGTTCGCTAGAACCAGTTCATCATGAGCCAGAGCCAGTCAAAACAAACGCCGTCTCAGCTAAAGAAGAAAAGTGGCTGGTTAAAAAAGTAGAGTATTATTTTAATAATGTCGAACAAGAAGGCAGGCCAAAGCAGGCTGACGTTGACAAGTTGTACGTTTTAGTTGGAGCACTTAAAATTTTAGGTTTTGATGGGGCAGCCAATAGTTTTATTCCGCGCCTAAGTGGTTTAAATAAAAAAGGTGGTAAAAAGTGAACTGGTTAGAGGCGTTAATTCTAGGAATTATCCAAGGTTTAACAGAATTTATTCCGGTTTCAAGTTCTGGTCACCTAATAATTGCCGAGACAGTTTTTGGTATAGGTAACGGCAGCCTAGCGTTTGATGTAGCCTTACACGGCGGTACATTGCTAGCATTAATGATTTATTTTTGGCGGGATATTTTAGACCTCATCAAGGCCTTATTTATTAAAAGTAAAAAAACAAAGCTTGCCTGGTTGTTGGTGTTGGCAACTATTCCGGCAGTGGTTGCCGGCCTATTGCTAGAAAGCTATGCCGAAGACGCATTTCGCTCAAGTCTGCTGGTAAGTTTTAACCTAGCTACTATTGGTCTATTTATGCTGTGGGCAGAATCGTACTATAAAAAGTTAGAACACAAAACAAAACTACAAAATACATCTCGCAATCAAGCATTAACTATGGGTCTAGCACAAAGTGCGGCCGTTGTACCAGGTGTTTCTCGTTCGGGCATTACTATTACAGCAGGCTTGTTTGTGGGCATGGATAGAGTATCGGCAACGCGGTTTTCGTTTTTGCTAGGTATTCCAATTATTTTTGGCGCGTTCTTAAAAGCAGTTGTATTTGGTGAGGGCTTATCACAAATCCAAAGTGATAAAGGAGTGTTTGTGGTCGGCATAGTCGCAGCGTTTTTAAGTGGACTTTTTGCCATCCAGTTCTTATTAAAGTATCTAGCCAAGCACACCTTAAAGGTGTTTGCCTACTATAGACTAGCCTTAGCAACATTAGTAATAACTATAGCTATATTTGCATAGTTTATTATTGATATATAAAACCGTAACGATAATAACCATAACAGGCACTTATCCCTTGACTACAAGTAATTAATTCTGTACAATAGAAGCATGGATAAGAAATTCTCTATCAAGCAGTTTAATGAACGGTTTCCAGATAATGCTGCTTGCCTTGAGGAAATTAAACAGCTTCGCTTTGGAGATAACCTGGTTTGCCCGAAATGCACCAAAAACAATAAGTTCTATCGGGTAGCTGGTCGTTCAGCTTATGCTTGTAGCTTCTGTGGATATCATATCTATCCACTTAAGGGTTCCATCTTTGACCACTCCAGCACTGAACTCAAGCTGTGGTTCTATGCTATCTACCTTATGGCACAAACTAGAGCTGGTATCTCAGCTAAACAACTGGAGCGTGAGCTTGGTGTAACCTACAAGACAGCTTGGCGTATGTTCAACCATATTCGTCAGCTTATGAGTTCAGATACTAATTTACTGACTGGTTCAGTTGAAGTAGATGAAGCTTACTTTCATCCGGATACCCAGAAACGCACCACTGCCAAAGCCCATAACAGCCAAGTAGTCTTTGGTATGGTGGAGCGTAAAGGACGTGCTGTTGTGAAACACGTTAAGAGCTCGGGTGTACGAGTATTATCTAAGGAAATCGCCAGGGGCATAGACAATAAAGCGACGATATATAGCGATACCCACCGTTCATACAAACACCTGAAGAAAGCTGGCTATATTCACCTAACGATTAATCACAGCCAGCAGGAGTATGTAGCTGGTGATCGACACACCCAGAATGTCGAGAATTTGTGGAGCAATATTAAACGAGGTATAACTGGTGTATACAGACATGTTGACCCAAAGTATCTGCAAGCTTACGTAGATGAGTATGCTTTCAGGTACTCAAATCGGCACAGACAACCCAAGTATATGTTCGACTTGATCTTAGCCAATATAGCTCGTGATTAACTCTTGGCTTTTGGTTTCTTAGGCTTTACTGCTTTTTTAAGTAGCATATCAAAGTCAGACTCAGCGTTGTTTCGCCCACCAGATTTTAAAAAGTCTTTGAGGGATTTATCTTTAGTTAAAGGTTTCTTCTTTGGCATATTCCTAGTATACCGTACTCCCCAAAACAGTCCGAGATTAGTATACCAATCGGTTGGAATACTATCTGGCAAAGCTCCATCAGTTAACTACTCTTATTTGGATTCCTTTACTATGAGGTATGCGGCTCTAAAACTATCCACCGACACCCAATCTATCTGACTTTACTATTCTCTATATTTTTCCTCTTCCTTTTCTCCCTCTCTTTTTATATAAATATAAAGGAGAAGATATGAAACGGGTGTATGGTTGTTAATAAATGTCTGAATATTGGTTTCTTGGGTTACATGGTTAGTCTAATGGATAATTATTTGAGTAGCTTTGGTGATGTAACTACGTATGAATACATGGCTATGTAGGTAGTAATATGAATAATGCTGTAATGAGTGAAACTAGTAAAGTTAACTATCGCAGACCACTCAATCCTCAACAACTTAAAACCCTCCACCTACTGTATTGGTACCGCTTCTGTACCAGCAAACAACTGGCTCGTTCACTCGGCAGATCTAGCCATAAGGCTATCCAGAGCAAACTGCAGATACTGGAAGCTCAGGGGCTCATTGGCAAACGCTATGACAAAAGCTACAAACTGGCTGGACGATCAGCCGAGTACTACATTACTCCAAAAGGTGCACGTCAGCTTGAGCAAGCCAAGCCAGACACCACAAACCAGTGGGCAACAAAGAGTCTGTACAAGAACAAAACGGTATCAGATGATTTCCTGAGGCACTGCATAGCTGTGGCTGAAATAGCTCAGAGACTTCGAGCTATACATGGTGATAGTAAGCTAGAGGTAGTCACGAAAAGCTACATGGCACAGTATAGATATTACCCTGCTTGGACACCCGACTTACATCTTGAGATGCCATCGATCGGAGGAGCGCCCACCAAACACTACTTCCTTGACGTCTGGGACGGTACCAAGCCATTCTTTGTCGGTGTCAGAAAAACCAGGAACTATGTGAACTTTAAAGACAGTGGCAACAAGGATGGCAATGAATGGCAGGCAGATGAACAGTACCCGGCAATCCTCGCCATATGTGAAGATGAGCAAGTTCAAAAGAAACTCAACCGGCAGATGAGGCGTATCTTGGATGAACAGTGGGATGAGGAATTAATCTTTGCGACGACCACTAGGCAACAAATTGGAGCAGCAACGAAAGCAACGGATAGGATATGGTCGAAGGTTGAGGTGGATGGGGAATCCAGTAACCGTTCACTTGCCCAACTATTTCCCCAAAATAACATATAGTGTAAGATACACATAAGCGGTTATATATTTTAATAGTGTGTTAGAGGAGACTAGTATATGAAAATAAAAAGACAGGTAACAAAGTTTAACTCTCTAGCGCGTCAGCGCAATCCTCTCTCTCTCTCTCTCTCTCGGCACGAAAGCCTAGCTAAAACAGCTAGAACCAGCTTTGCCAATACCTCTCAATTCTTCCTGATTGGTCTTTTTTTACTTGCTACCATCGCTAGCACTCTATCACTGCTCATACCCCACAAAGCTCAAGCTGCTACCACACTCGATTTCACCGAATTAGCAACTCTTTCTCAAGCGGCCGCCCAGTCTAGCAACCAGGGTAAGATTCTCAATAC
Source organism: Candidatus Saccharimonadota bacterium (assembly GCA_020428405.1). Taxonomy (GTDB): domain Bacteria; phylum Patescibacteriota; class Saccharimonadia; order Saccharimonadales; family JAGQNJ01; genus JAGQMZ01. The sequence goes on from JAGQMZ010000013.1 coordinate 15,071, forward strand.
TCTTAAGATTTTCGATGGTAAACTCTACGCTGCGTATGGAGACTCCAACGCAAATACTGGGCCCATCGATATTAACACCTTTGATTTAGGCACCCAAACTTTTGACGGTTCACAAATTTCGGTTCCATCCGAGTCACTTGGTAACTGGAAAGTCATAGATGGTAAGCTCTATACCACCACGATTGACCCGACATGCTCCGGCAGCTGTCCTGCAGGCTACGCTGTATATATTCCTGGTGAGGGATGGGAAACGAAGACACCAGTCAATGCCGAACATATCTTTGACATAGAAACCCTAACTGGTACAGATATTTGGCTATTTGGAAGCTCGGGTGGAGCAACTTCTACTGCCTGGAGAAGCACTGACGGAGGAGATAGCTTTAGTGTCGTTCAGACACGTGAGAATGAACCAGGTGGTGACAATACCGAGCGCTATTACTGGGGTGCAGCTATGGGCGGGAAGATGTACATGCAGTCAGATTACAGTGGATACAGCAACCCGATACAAATCTTTGACGGATCTACCTGGACAACTGGAACGACGATCCCTGTGTGTGGCACAGGTACTGCCGCTCGTGGACCAAATCCAATAATCTTCGATAATAAGATAATATGTGCAGAATCAAATGGCTCTATAGCAACTTTCGACGGGACGACCAGAGGGAATCAAGATGGCTATAGTAACCCTGCTTACCCAACCTGTAAATCAACAAACACGCAGATAGCTACTGAGGGGAACCTCTACTATGCGATGTGTGAGAATGATGATAACTCAATGTCGCTAATCAAGAGCAGTGACTATCTAACCACATTCCAGACCTTCGAGGGATTACCTGATACGGCTACCTCTTTTGCAATTGACCCAACTAGTAATAAGCTCTACGTTGGTACATCTGACTCAAAGCTGTATGTGAGCGACCTGCCTACAGTAGACACAACGCCTCCAGAAGTTGAATTAACAGTAGATCTAGTCAATGGAGCAGAGGGCAAGCTGTCGGCCACAGCCACAGACACAGATACATCAGTAACCTCAGTTAAATTCTACATAGATGACGAGTTAATAAGTTCAGACAATTCATCACCGTATACAGCTACGTGGCTCAACTATCTAGATGAGGAAGCATGGCGATATCCAGAGGGCAGTCATACATTCAAAGCGATTGCATTTGATGAAGACGGCAACACTACTGAGAGTACTGAGGTCGTGGACTTAGATCCGTCAGAATATCTACCAAGTATTACAGCTGAAGGTCAATGGCAAGGTGTCTACGGTGCGTATTCTATGACTTTTGATGAAACCCAAGAGAATATCTGGTTCCTAAAAAGGAACGAGAGTAGCTCACAAGAGGGGGCCGGTATAGAAATTGGACGATACACGATTGCTTCAGACAGTCTCGAAACTTTCCTGACGGGACGTGACGATGGGCAGGATGGCTATGTCAGAGGTGAGGCAATAACATACAGTGTGTCCACAGGACTTTGGTATGCAGGCTGTGAGAATAATAAAATGGTTCTCAATAACTTTGACCCGAATACAGAAACGGTTCCTCAGAGCCTAGAAACAACATATAACTGTAACGACAATGGCATAGTAATAAAAGCTGACCCAACTGGTACGGTTTGGGTAACGCCAAAACCTAGTGGTGGTACAACGTTTGCCAAGATAGACTCTTCTCGGAATCTTAGCTATATTGACACGAGCTCATATGTCTTAACGATGACGCTGAATAACCAGGATGAACCAGTCATACTAGTTGGTGTTATGTCCGAATCAGGTATAGACCTAGAGATACAGCGGGTCAACAGTGATGATTCTCGTGATACAGTTCGCTCCTGGACACCCGATACTTTCTACTACGGTCAAACTCTTGCCCAAGGGACTACTGATGACACCTACTGGATAAACTACCTGATACAAGATGTGCCAGAGATACCTTCTTTGGTCGAAATTGGCGTCAGCTCGAATGTACAGACGCATTATCCAGTCGAGAATGCACTAAGGAATACCCTTGATAGTATCAAAGTTGATGGGCATGACAACAATGTATGGGGCATCACATTTGGTGGCTTATTGAGGAAATATGATCCAACAAATGGAACTACTGTAAGTTATCCGATCCCACAACTACTAACTGACCCGACTCAGGCTGGGGAAAAAGCTCACTCCTCGTTACTAATTGCTAATAATGGTGACGTATATATAAGTGGTAATAGGCTACCAACTATCCTAAGATTTTCTACAGATGACGATTCCCCAGAAACCCCAGAAGATAACCCTGACACTGATGGTGATAACATCCCTGACAGTGTAGAGAACAATGGTCCCAATGGTGGTGATGCTAACAATGATGGTATCCCTGACAGTACCCAGGCCAACGTTGCCCTACTAACAAATGTCGTATCTGGTAAAGCAACTGTTCTAGAGCTTGGCGAGAACTGTAGCATTGAAACAGCCAATACTGAAGCCGAATCATCTCTTGGTGCCCCTGACGCTGGCTTTGACTACCCTAACGCTCTGATTAACTTCACCGCTGGTTGTGGTGAACTCGGAGCTATAACTACCGTAAAGCTCTACTACTACAATGTCACTGATAGTAACTTCATAGTCCGTAAGTATAATCCGAACACTGTAGGTTATAGCACTATCCCGGGTGCTATCCTGAGCCAACAAACTATCGCCAGTCATCCGGTTACCGTGGCCAGTTACCACATCACTGACGGCGGTGAACTAGACATAGATAACCAACAAAACGGTACCATAGTAGATCCAGTGGGGTTGGGAGTGACTACCGTTGGAGCGCCAAATACAGGATTAGGTGCACTTGCTGATACAGGAAATAACCTGCGGTACACCATAGTTGTTTCATTAGCCTTAATAACAATCGGAACTATTACTCTAAAGAGACATAAGATAACCTACGCAAGTGGTAAGTAGGTCTATGGTTAGTTCAAACTAACAGGCAGACGTTACTTGTACTCAAGGTATAAGTGCCCCATAACACTATTGACAAAAAACCATAAGTAGTGTAAAATACTGCTTGAAAGGTGGTTTTTGATTTATGTTTGAAACGTTAAGAAAACCAGTAGTAGCCGCAACAGTTGCCGATATTACTGCATTTAATGTTGGCTGTTCAGAACAAACCCCTAATTATAGTCAAGAAGACACGTCAACAACCGAACAAGCTGTAGAGGTAGATGAAGAAACTGTATTTAATGTAGAGGAATGTACAGATTTATATAAGAATAAAACTGAAGAAGAATTCGGTGAACATGCTGATAGAGTTTCACTAATGACCTGTATTGCCATAAAGAGTTGCCGTAAAGACGAAAAACCTAGTGAAGTAGCCTTACAAGTAGAACAAGGTAGTGAAACTTATGGTAACCTAGCTGGTGAAGTAGCCGGAGAAATTAACGAAGTTGCTAACAACCTAGATCTACGTAATTGTGTTACACGGAGAGTTTATGGAAATGAAGAACTAGGTTTTTTTGAAAAAGAAGAACTACATGGTTTGCGTCCAAGCCTTGATGGTATTTCTGCAGAAGAATTCTACGCAGACTAATAAACAACGCTTTTCATTGATATAACAAATGCAAATTTCATAGCACTCGGCCTGTACTAACCCTGCACCAACCAGATGCCAAGAATAATTATTTACAGGTTATGTTGAGGAAGTTTAATTTTGTGAGCATCACCGTTAGGGCTAAACCTCAATGTGGGTGCCACTACCAAAATAGACTAACCGTGTAAGTATATCCTCACTCAAAACAATACCCTACTTGCGCCCTCAACACCCCCCATGCTACAATCCCCCTAAAGCTTAAAGAGAGAATATAAACTATAGAGTAATTCACATAAATACAAACGAATAGGTTAGCTCACATAATACAAAACCTAATCTAGCAGAGTACACAGTATATATATAAAAGGAAACATATAGCTTGAAAAAACTCAAAACCAAACTACAGTCCACCCTAAAGAATGTATCCACCCGCTATAAGTCTCTATCTAAAAACAAACAACGCCTTACAGCTGTAGTAACTATCCTACTAGTAGCTAGCCTAGGCCAAATAGTAATAAGTTCCTTTGCAGCTACTAGAGAGTACTCTAACATCCCCCAAGTAGCAGAAATGCAACACCTAACTGAACAAGTTATAGCTGATGCAAATAACTACAGTAAACTCCAAGCCTCATCTACCAACGACAAAAAGAACCCTCCATCAGACAAAGAAGCCAAAAAACAAGCCCTCATAGCCTTAGTAGAACAACGTAAAGACGCTATGAAGATAGCCATGCAATATGACCCCCAAGCTGCTGCTAATGACTACCTACCACAAGACACCAGAGATAAGTTACCAGAAGAAGCCAAGGGAGATTTAGAACAGCAAGCTGAGATTGAGGGAACTTGGATAAAAGGTTTTATAGATGATCATACGAGTGCTATTCAGACGGTAACAATTAAGTTTGGCAATAATAGTAAGATTCAAATATATGGTAAACAGATGCCAGAATACACTTCTGGTGCACCAGTTGAAGTCACTGGCATACAGATTGACGACCAGCTAGCAGTAGCTCTGCCGGAAGACGGCGTAACCCAAGCAACGGTTTTGAGTCTACTTACAGGTAAAGCAAAAGCCCAAATAACTAATCCACTAATATCTTGTTCGGTAGAAGATTGTACCGTTCACTCGCTCGGTCCTCTGGTAGTCACGGTTGCCGATCAGGATCAAAAACTGACCAGAACAGTAGCAGTAGCTGCTTTCAGATTACCTGGTAGAGACGGTGGTATATTTGCAGATGGCAAACCGTATACAATTGAAGAAATAGAAGCAATGCTGCAAAGGGTTGAAAACATTTATACCGTAATGTCGTATGGTAAATTTGCTCCTAACTTTGAAGTATACCCTGAATATATTGATATGGAAGACCCAAATGGAGAATACGGTAGTTTTGATTGCGAAAATGGATTTCACAGTACTTTAACTGGTTTAGCAGACCGTACAATAGACAATTTACCACAAGAAGAAGCTGACAAATTTAATAATGCCGACGACATAATGTACCTATACAATGACGTTGACTGTTCAAGTGGTTCAAAAAGTGCTAAAGGTTGGTCATCTGGTGCTTCGAACTATGGTGAATCAAGCGGGTATAGTGATACTCAAGGTCAATCCAATATAATCTTAGAAACAGATTTCGGAGAGTCAATTGGGTGGTCTGAAGAAAGGATTAGAACGGGGTTAGTTGAAACTATGGCTCATGAGGTTGGGCATACATATGGCCTTGAACATGCAAAGATTGCTTGTTTTTATTATGATGACGAGCAAGAGCACTGTGGCAATCACAACGACAATAATTTAAGTAATGATCAAAAGAAGGCTGTTATTTACGGTGATGATTATAGCTTAATGGGTGGTCACGATTGGTTTGATGATGATTCAATATCTATATCTGCCGAAGACAAGGAGAGTCTAGGCTGGCTCGGAGAAGATGATATCCTAGAGATAAAATCAGACAGCAGCTCTACACAAGTAACCCTTAATGCCTTGGGACAACAAGATGGAACAAGGGCTATTAAAACTAATGACGGCGAGTACTATATTGAATACAGGCCAAAAACCAACCAAGGCCTTGATAACTTTGTTGATGATAACTTAAAACCTGGCCTAATTGTTAGAAGGTGGAGTGAATTATTAGGTGGCGTAAAGACAAACGATTATTTTGATTGGGGTAATAATGACCAGTACCGGGGTTACATTCTTGATTACAAAAAGGCTGGCATACAAGAACCCATATCTCTTGAAATAAACAACAATTACCTCTGCGTCAACCCCTCCAACGCTACCGAAGACAGTATAGACATATCCATACATATAGGAGAAGACTGCCCCGAATATGAAACAGTGTTAAGTAGTTCTAAAGATGAAGTATTAGCCGATAATCCAGTTTCATATTGGAGGTTTGAAGAAACAACAGGCTCTGTAGCAAAAGATGAAATGAATAATCACGACGGAGTAATTTCTGGAGCTGTAACAAAACTGGTTACAGGACCTCCAGGAGGTGGGCTAGCTTTTAATTTTGGTGAAAACGCATCAGTTGACATAGGAAACCAGCCAGATTTGTCAACAAGAGAATGGTCTCTAGGTGCATGGTTTAAGCCCAATACTTATAATCCTTATAGAAATAATTATATATATAGAAATCGCTACTGGGGTTGGGGCATGACAGCCAATATTGGTTCTGTAGCAGCGTTTTCACATAATTGTGTTGATCCATGCGCCTCTGAGAGTTACAGTACTTCAGTTAGATATGAGGATTATGACATTGGAGCCGATAAGTGGCACTATGCCGCAATAGTAAAGGATGAATCCAGCCTTACTTTATATGTTGACGGCATGGCTGTAGACAGCAAACCGGCTGACCCAATGACGTACTACATACAAAGTGGTGGAATTGCTATTGGTCAGGGTGGCAACTGTAATTGCTTCTATTTTGACGGAGCAATAGATGAGGTGGCGGTGTTCAATAAGCCACTTTCTGCCGACCGCATTCAAGCTCACTCAACTACTAAAGGAGATAGGATTATATATAGGGAGCTAAGCTACTAACCATGCCAAACTTAAAACCTAAACTAAAAATAATTTCTTCTAATATATCTTCCCGCCATAAGTCTCTATTCTGGAAAAGATGGCAAAATATATGCTATAGATAATAGTTTTGTAGATGAAAATACGCGACAAAAGTCTTCACCCCAACAGCTGAACCAATTGCATATAGAGAACTTAATAACTAACCAAAAAAGCCTAAGAAAGGCAACTAATTAATGTACTACATAGCCCAAACCAACCAAACAGACAACACAATAAATACAACCCTACAATA
>JAGQMZ010000014.1 GCA_020428405.1 Candidatus Saccharimonadota bacterium
AGATAGGTAATTACAATTTGGATGGAGCAGTTATGTATGGAAGTCATGAACCTTGTTTGATGTGTTTTAGTTGTGCCGCTTGGGCAAATATAGCGAGAGTTGTTTATGCCATACCGGCTTCTGAACAAGATGATTTTAGTTATGAGTTTAAAGACGTGAGTTTGAAGGACTTGACATCAAAATTAGTTAGGCATCCAATTTCAGTTGAATTGATTCGCCTTTCTGAAAAATAGTTGCAACAAGAAGTACGGTGGCCCTCCAAGTAATGCACCCACCCTTTGTGGGTGTTTTACTTGGAGAATTGAGATTTGAACACATGATACCCGTAGGGTGGTAGGGTGGAGTGTGGGAGAACTGCCAGAGGCAGTTTGGACGGGAACAAACTCTTGAAAACTATGTTTTCAAAGATGTTTTTCTGGGGCCGCGGAACGTGGCCGAGCCCTGGACCTTCCGATATGGTTATATTTAAACGGACTTTTGGTATTTTTTCTTATGCTTGCTAAGAGCGTTTTTTGTTCATATACTGCGCATGTGAGTAATAATGAGCCAATATTTGAAGAAGCCATGCCAGAACAAGTGCCTATTCATGAAGGCGTAGAGTTCAGGTTAGATACAAGAAATGAAAAATATGCATGGGCTCCTCTAGCAAACTGCGTTGATGTAAATCCAGACGTTTTTTATCCAGAAAAAGATGACACAATTGGCGAAAGAAAGGCCAAACAATTTTGCGTAAACTGTATTGTAAGAGTGAATTGCTTAGAGTACGCTCTAGAAAATAATGAGTTCCAGGGTGTATGGGGTGGAAAAAATGAAAAAGAACGTGTCAAAATTGTCCGTCGTCGTATGAGGTTTTTGGGCTCACTCTAACTTATAATTGCCATATTGCTTTTGTTTGAATAATTATTTATAGCTACTATCATTTTATGACGATAATAGCCAAAAATCTAAGGCGTACAACTTTGATTTCTGTAGGTCTTAGCTTATTTCTAATCGGTATATTTATCTCTAAATATAGTGTTGAACTCGTCTACATAATAAGTGTTTGTTTTCTTGCAGGAGCAGTTTTAGCTATTCTTTTAAAAAGAAAGCGCAAACTTATAGTTATTTTAAGTCTACTAGTCATGTTTGCTATTGGTTTTTGGCGTGGTAGTATCTATCAACAAAAACTTGGTAAGTATGATGATTACTTTGGTAATAGCGTATCCATAACAGCTACTGCAAACGAAGATGCGGTATATAGTGATCGTAAACAATTAATTTTTTCTGCTACCAATGTAGAAGTTGAGTCAAATAACCTAGTCGGCAATATTCAAATAGAAGGCTACGGCACACCAATGGTTTATAAAGGTGACAAGGTTGCTGTAATCGGCAGAATGTTCCCAAAACGCGGTGATAATATTGCAGGCGTAAGTTTTGCACTGATTGAGGTTAAACAAACAGGAGGGTCAATAATAGACACCCTTCGTCGTGATTTTGCGGCTGGAATGCAGAATGTTTTACCCGAGCCTTTAGCATCTTTTGGTATGGGTCTGTTGATTGGCCAGCGTTCAACCTTGCCTGAACAATTAGTACAAGATTTAACAATAGTAGGGTTAATTCACATTGTTGCTGTTTCTGGTTACAACTTAACAGTTCTTGTGAATATTTCTAGGCGAACGTCACAAAATCGTTCGCGCTACCAAGCGGTAGCGCTATCAGCATTATTAATTGGTTTATTTTTATTATTTACGGGTGGCAGTCCATCAATTGTAAGAGCAGCAGTAGTTAGCATTATTGGCCTGTTAGGTTGGTATTATGGCCGAGACATCAAGCCTATGATCATTCTACTTCTGTCTGCTGTTCTAACTGTTGGGTTTAACCCATTATATTTATGGCGGAGTATTGGTTGGTATTTGTCGTTCACGGCTTTTTTTGGCGTACTTGTCTTGGCACCACTATTACGTAATGTGCTACTAAAACCTAGCCTTCGCGATAAATTACTGCCTCAAATTTTGACAGAAACATTTGCAGCTCAACTGTGTACATTGCCAGTAATTCTATTTATTTTTGGTAGGCTTTCTGTCATCAGTATTTTAGCTAACGTGTTGGTTATTCCGGTTGTGCCATTTGCTATGCTGGCAAGTTTAGTTGCTGGAATTTACGGTATGATTGGCCCATTTTTATTTGGTGGAGTTATGGTGTTACCAGCCAGGTTGTTGCTAGAGTACATTCTTTCTATAAGCAGTTTTTTGGCCAAAGCACCGTATGCAAATGTAGATTTCAAGCTTAACTCAACGCAAATGCTTGTCAGTTACGGATTTGTTATCGGTACTTCTGTTATCCTATGGCTAAAATCTAGAAAAAATGCTATAGTTAGCTAATATGGTTGGTCACAGAAATTCACCCCACAAAATCATACAATTTTGCGGGGGTCCCGAAAAACCACACAACCCAAAGATTTTTTGAAATTCATCAATAACGAAAGGCTATACAATGGCTGGTCACAGTAAATGGGCAAAAATTCACCGCGGTAAAGCAATAGAAGACGCCAAAAGAGGCGCTGTTTTTACGCGTCTTGGCAATGCGATTGCTGTTGCGGCAAAAGGCGGGGCAGATCCGGATATGAATTTTTCTCTTCGTCTGGCGGTAGAAAAAGCTAAAGAAGCCAACATGCCAGCCAGCAACATTCAGCGAGCGATTGACCGTGGTTCTGGCAAACTGGGTGGCGAACAAATTCAAGAGGTCATGTATGAAGGCTACGGCCCGGGTGGCGTAGCAATATTAGTGGAGTGTGCTACAGACAACATTAACCGTACTTACCCATTTGTAAAAACCGCCTTTGCTAAACATGGTGGAAACATCGCAGATAAAGGCTCGGTAGCGTATTTATTTGACAGGAAAGGCGTAATAACTATAAAAGGCGAGGGCGAGGATTTATTACTTCAGGTTTTAGACGCCGGAGCTGATGATGCTATCCAAGATGATGGTCAAACAACTGTCTACACAGAACCTAAAGAGCTTGCTAAGGTTAGAGACCAGCTAAAAGATGATGGTCTGGAAGTAAAAGAGGCCGAGATTTCTTACATGCCTCAAAATACTGTAGAAGTAGCGGATAAAACCACACAAGACAAAATAGAGCGCTTAATGGACGCTATAGAAGACCTAGACGACGTAACCAATACTCACGTTAATTTTGACTTTACCGAACAATAGGGCAGTGTGGTGTAGCTTGGGTGCAAGACTGGTGTTTATAAAAACACCCCTGTTATTCTCTGCAAAAGCGGATTTAAATCCGCTTTAAATCCGCTTTCTGATATACTGTATTCAGAAAGGATTTAATATGGGCGCAAGAAAAGACGGCGAGCAAGATGTACGTTCTATTACTCAAAATAGTAGCGGTACATATTCGGTGTCGTTGCCAATAGGCTTGATTAGGCAACTACGCTGGCAACGTAATCAACGCGTTACTATTAAAAAGCAGGGCAATAAACTAGTAATCACCGATTACAAAGAATAGTTTATTAACTGTTTCTTCTCTGTTAAAATATGGAGTAGTTTTTTGTGGCGCGGTGGCCGAGGAGTTAGGCGTTGGTCTGCAAAACCAATCACACGGGTGCGATTCCCGTCCGTGCCTCCAGCTTAAAATTGCACCTTAAAAAATGGAATACACGTATGTTATACTATACTTAGTGTATGCCAGTATCTCGTAGTTGGACTGACAAAGATTTAATAAGCGCAGTAAATTCTAGTACAAGCTATAGAATGGTGATAAAGAAATTAGGTTTAGTACCAGCCGGCGGGAATTACAAGCACATTGTTAAAACAATTGACGAACTAAAGCTTTCTACCAAACATTTTACTGGAAAGGGGTGGAATAAGGGCTGGAAATTTGACCCTAGAGCTCCAGCAAAACCACTTGAAGAGCTACTTATTAACGGTAGCTCAGTGCAAAGCAACAAACTAAAAGTGAGGTTGTTCAAAGAGGGTCTAAAAAAACCAAAATGCGAGTTATGTGGTTGGGCACAGGTTTCGCAAGATGGAAGAATTCCTGTTGAGCTTGACCACGTAAATGGAAAAAGTAAAGATAACAGGCTGGATAATTTAAGAATACTTTGCCCAAATTGTCATAGCTTACAAGCAACACACCGTGGTAGAAATAAAAAAGTTAGGTTAAAGTATAAGTAAGGGCGGGTGATGGAATTGGTATACATGCAGAACTTAAAATTCTGTGCCCGAAAGGCATGCGGGTTCGAGCCCCGCCCCGCCCACCAAAGACGGTAAAAAATTGAATTGGTCGCCCGAATGGGCGGCTTTTTCTTTGATTTTGCGGAGCAAAAACCAGATGTTTTCAGGGGGGGAAAGGAACTTTGGGTAGCCGTAGGCTGCGCCCCGCTAGACGGCGGGGCTTGTGCTTTTCAGGCGTTTTCCTCAAAATAGGTTCTAGCCTTGTCGTACAAGAACACCACAAGTAAGTAACCACCTATAGGGATCTTTTATTTGTGTATGATTGTAACTAGATAGGCCAGGAAAATGACGGTGAGTTTTTTATAGGGCAGACTTATTTTAAAAAACTAAAGTGGAGAGTCTAATTCCCAGCCGTTATCTTCAAGTTTTTGTATGCCAGCCTCAAAAAGGGCAATATTCGACATCGGCGCAGTTATTGCGTTCCATCTTGCTTCTGGATACCGCTCAGTATAGTACATGTCTTTCCAGTAAGATCGGTCTAATATAAATCTTTCTTCTAGCTCTTTTTCATATTCTCTGTTCATTTAGCAATATACTTTCTTCTACTGAACATTAGCAGCTGCTCGCTCGCAAGCTGCACGTTGGGTAGGGTCTGTAATGTTTGCGCAGGCGTTCATTAGTTGGTCTGTGTTTTGCTGAATGCCCTGGATTAGCTGACTATTATCAATGAAGTTTATACCGCTTGGGACTTGAAACAAGGACTCGTCTACGTCCCATGAAACACATTTAAATTCAAATTCCTGATCTTGATCAACTGCTTCATTTTGTTCAGTTGATTCTGTATATTCACCTTCTTGAGTTTCAATGACACTAAGATCAATTTTGTAACCTTCATTTGTGGTGCTATCCCACACATACTGAGTATTATCTAAGCGCAAGACCTTACTTTGTAGGCTTGTTCCATCAGTTTGATTTACAGAAAAATCACCATACATTCTGTTATTAGTAAAGTAAGCTGTGCCTTGGCTATTGTTGCCGGCATCATCCGTATAGTTATACGTACACTTGGCGTTTTCGCCGCGTGCAAGTAGTGAGTTAATGCTGGCTAACTCGGTTGTCTCACTACTTTCAGAGGAAACTACTTCTGAATTGTCTGACGATTCATTATCGCTCAGGTTATTTATTACAAAGAATCCACCAACAGCTACAACTATTACTACAAGACCTATATACACCCACTTCATAATGCACCTCCTTATTAAGTGACTATATTATAGCGTGTAATGCAAGTAAAAGACTTATTTTATGGAAAAAGTAATTAAGCATAATAACTAATCTAGGTTAATATAGTATTATTAAACGCTTACATATAGGTAATGATGAACATAATTAAGTCAATGAACCGCAAACCAGCAGTCTTGGGTGTTCTTCTAATAGCAGTAGTGGGAGCTAGTTACCTAATCTTATCTTCAGCTGCTCCCGCATCGGACTGTGGTAGCACAACTGTAGAGGACTATAGCTATAATGTACCTTTTGGTAATGCCGTCTGGAACCAGAAAGTGTGTGGTTTAGAAAGACACTCCAAGAGTGATGATTATGCAAATAGACTGCTTAAGTATTCATATATAAATAAAGTCGAAAAACCCGAGGAACCAAAAAGGTATATAACGAACAACTTAGGATTCGGTCCAAACTTTGCAACGACTGAGCCAGAAATAAAAAACTCATTCGGCAGAAATGTGTATTATGCCAGCGATGCAACTACCACAACTCAGGTTTGGGCTTATCACTACGGATCAAATCTAGATGAGCCAAAGCGAGAATATAAGCCAGACGCTACAATACCTTGGAACCCTGAATGGAAGACTGGTCAAGGTGGTGACAATGAAATTGTAATTTTAGATGAAAACAGTGGAAGAATATACGAACTTGCAAATTATCAGCAGAATAAGGACATAGCAGATTTAAAATGTGTTGAGATAAATTGGGATTACGGTATATTTGACCTTACTTTTCCTGATTCAGGTAGGATTTGCGTTGGCTCAGCATATATTGGCCGAGATATCAATGGTAATATTATTGACTACCGTACATTTGAGGGTCTTCATGGCGATAGAGGTGCTGGTTTTTCAAAATTCATAACCTTTACCATGCCCGATGAAATATTAGCTGGTGAGATTCGTCATGCAATGGGTGTGGCAATACCCAACAATTCAATTGGTCCAATATGCACCAAAGAGCAGCAAGAAACAGATGCGGAAGGCTATACATGTGGAACAGCACTTGCGCCAGCTACCAAAGTAGAGCATGGCGACAAGACGAACATGGCTCATGTGATTGATGGTAATGCATTTCCGCAAACCCTAGCCTTATACACACAAGATAAATTAATACCCGAAGGCATGCGTTTTGCACTAGATATTAGTAATGATGAAATTGATGCCTGGATACAATCACGTGATGATTTAAGAACTAACCCAAGGCAAGCTGAAACTGCCAGAATCATAGCTGTGGCTTTAAGAGATTACGGAGTCATACCAGTAGACACCAGTGGCTATGGACCAGGAATCCAAGTTGCTGGTTCTGAAAACCCAGATAGCAGAAGCAAATGGGAGCAACTGGGCTTTACTAAGCAAAACGTGGGTGGATTTTTGAGAGGACTGATAACTGAGGAAAATCTATATGTCGTTGAGCCACCAACTGTTATTTGCAACGACGGCAGCATTACAAAATACCACTGCTCTTGGATACAGGCGTATTATCCAGGTCAAACGAGCCCGGGTAAAAGTATTAAGCTCGAGGCAGAATCCGGAACGCCTGCAAGTGGCGCAGATATAATAAATGACCCAAGTGCATCAGGAAGTGGCGCAATACAGTTCTAAAAATAACTTTGTGTGTAAGAAATTAGCGTGTAATTGAACTTACCAAACTGCCATAATCATTATTGTGAACAGCTAGTTGCCAAGTTCCGGTAGTTAAGTCGCTACCTCTTATAAATATGTACTGGATTTCTTTACCTTTGTTTTGTCTACTTTGATAAAAACGACTGATAGTTGACCCATACTGAGCAGTTACACTACACGTATCGGTGGCAAATATTTTACAACCCATAAGTATTACCTCATCACTCTGAATATTGCCTGATGAAGCACGCCAAACATGGCCAACGGCCTGTTGATTTGGGCCCAATGAGGTATCACCAAGTTCTGCTGTAAGCTCAGTACTGGCAAGTGCCATTAGAGTGGCTTTATGGGCATTGGCTCGTCCATAGCCGAACTGATTTATATAAGAAAAACCACCCATTCCGCCAACTTTATCCGCACTTTCTTGTAATATATTGCGTATATCATCTGGTGTTAAGCTGTCATTTTGAGCGATTAATAATGATGCTATACCAGCAACTATAGGAGAGGAAAATGATGTTCCGCTTGCAGTAGCATATGCTGATGTTTGATTACCAGCTGTAAAAAATGGTAAAGGCCCGACGCTTGAGCCAGGGGCAACCAAATCAAGTTCTGGGCCATAACTTGAAAAACTAGCTCGCGCATCTAAATTAGTGGTAGCTCCTACTGCGATTGTCTCGGGGAACAGGGCCGGGTAAGTCATTCGTCCTGGCGCGGTCAAGTTATTGCAGATTGGCTCATCATTTAATGCACAATTTCCAGAAGATGTTATTACAGTAATACCGGCAGAGTTTGCTGCCTGAATCGCTGAACGTAGCAATGGGTCATTACCGTCACTACCAAGACTCATATTAATAATATCTGCGCCATTATCGGTTGCGTATTCTACTGCGGCAACTATGTCTGTGGTGGTAGCATTGCCATCGTCATCAAAAACCTGGAGAGGCATAATTTCAGTATTTTGATCTACTCCAACAGAGCCAATTGAATTATTTGCCGTCGCACCAACCGTACCGGCAACCAGTGTACCGTGGTAAACGGCATCACCTGATGGATTAGTTAAACCCGCCTGAACGTTATTATCATCATTTATAAAATCATAACCACGCCAATCATCTATGTAGCCATTTTCATCGTCATCACAAGCATTGGTTGATTTATCTTTGGTAGAGCCATCCCAACAAATATCACCATTTTGTGTGCTGCCTGTCTCATTAGAGTTAATAAGCCATCTATCTGTAAGATCTTCGTGGGATAGAGCAAAAGGAGAGTCTATTACGGCAACTACCACATTTGATGATCCAGTTGATAAATCCCAAGCTCTATCAGTTTGAATTGTGTTCAAGTGCCAGCTTGAGCCCAAGTAAGGGTCATTAGTTGTAGCCATCAGGTAGTATTCATATTCGGTGGCTTGCGGGTTACTGGCAAGTATTTTTGAAGGGTGTTTAGCGGCTTGAATAGATGTTGATTGTTCAGAACTGCTTAAATTTGTAGTTAGCTGAGGTACTTGTTCCTGCCGCTCGTTAGTTTGTGGCGTAGTTTGTTCAATAGGCTTTTCATCTGGTTCGGCAACTTTTGTGGGTGCGTTGCTGGTTCCACGATAAACTACAAAAACACCCACTACCATAAGAACCAAACACAGGTTTTTTAGCTTATTTTTTTGTAAATTCATTCTAAGTAACCACTAACATTATAAAACATAATATTCTTATACAAAACTAGTTCAAACTGCTATAATTATTTACATGGTAAATAAGGAGTTAAGATCATGTTAATTGGTGCGCTTATCATTGGTGCAATACTAGTGATAGCAATTATAGTTATTTATAACGGCTTAGTGAGGGCTAAAATTCGGGTAGACGAAGCATGGAGCGATATTACTGTTCAGCTAAAGCGTCGGTCTGACCTTATTCCTAACTTAGTCAACACTGTTAAGGGTTACGCTAAACACGAAAAAGAAGTCTTTCAAAAGGTTACAGAGGCTCGCACAGCCGTAATGAACGCTAAAGGCGTTAAAGAAACCGCAGATGCTGACAACATGTTTGAGGGCGCTCTAAAGAGCTTGTTTGCTGTTGCAGAGGCTTACCCAGATCTAAAAGCAAACGAAAACTTTAAACAACTCCAAGATGAACTAGTTGATACAGAAGATAAAATTCAGGCTGCGCGCAGGTTTTATAACGGTTCTGTGCGTGACTTAAATACTAAAATTAAAGTATTCCCAACCAACGTATTTGCCGGAATGCTTGGTTTCAAAGAACGTGACTTTTACGAAGTTGAGGAATCAGAACGCGCAAATATTCAAAAGCCAACAGAAGTTTCTTTTGATAAATAAAAGGCAAATTTGTGAGCAAAAATCTTGACAATGTAGATTTTGAACACAAAAACTCAACAGATATGTTTCATTACAGTTGTGGTGCTCCCGCTTCAAAAGTTGTGTTCAGGCATCCCGGTTCGGCAGATCCGGGTAATAATTACTTTGCCATAAAAGTAGATGACAACAGGTTTACTGTTCAAGCTCCTGAAGGTGAATCAGCTTTAAGCATATTGCCTAATGATTTAGCGCAAAACATTGTTGCCAGGTGGTTTAAACATGGCTTAATTGATCCGATACCATCCAATAATACTAGTAATGAAGGCTATATATGTACAGCCAAATAGCTGCCAATAAACGCAAAACAATTTTGATTATGGGGCTATTTATAATTTTGGTTGGTTTAATGGGTTGGTTGTTTAGCTTGTATATGGGTGAAACGTACATTACGGCTTATGTAATAATTGGCGCATTAATATATGTTGCAATTAGTTATTTTGCAAGTTCCAAAGCTGTTTTGGCCATCAATGGTGCTCACGAGATTCAGAAAAAAGATAATCCGCGCCTATATAGGATTGTTGAAAACTTAAGTATTACTGAAGGTTTGCCCACACCTAAGGTGTACGTTATTGAAGACAAAGCGCCTAATGCTTTTGCTACAGGCAGAAAACCAGAGAAAGCCATAGTTGCCGCAACAACCGGGCTACTTCAGATCATGGATGATAAAGAGCTAGAAGGCGTTATGGCACATGAACTTGGTCATGTTAAAAATCTAGATATTAGAGTTTCAATGGTGGCATTTGCACTAGTGGCAATTGTTAGCTTGCTAGCTGATGTATTGCTAAGGATGACAATTTTTAGGGATAGGGATAATAATAATCAGCTGCTAGCTATTCTTGGAATCGTGGCAGCTATACTGGCGCCGATTGCTGCAACCATGATACAGATGGCAATTTCTAGAAAACGTGAGTATTTAGCTGATGCAACAGGCGCTTTAGCAACACGTTACCCAGAAGGTTTAGCCAATGCTCTAGGCAAAATTCAAGCTCACGGTAGCGTAATGCAGCGCCAAAATTCATCGACCGCTCATTTCTTTTTTGCAAACCCTTTAAAGAAAAAAAGTATTAGTAATCTGTTTAGTACGCACCCTCCGATTGATGAAAGAATAAAAAGACTACACGAAATGGGTGACAAGGCATAAGCAATGGCTGCCCCTAAAACAAAAAGTCGGGCAAAAAAGAAGCCTAAATATAAGTCATTCCGTATTGCTCCCAGAATAAAACCACCAGTCCAAAAAAATTTAAGCCCAGTGCCAAAGCTACTTAAAGATACTTCAAAGCATATGTGGAGTTACAAAAAACTGTTTTTTGGCATTATAGCTATATTTTTGTTATTAAATTTGCTGTTTGTTAAAGGGCTAAGTAGTAGTACAAATATTCCGGAACTAAAAAATGAATTAAACGAAACCCTTGGTTTTAGCGGACTTGAACTAAATACTGCGTTATTTGGCGAGGCCATATCAACTGGTACGACGGCTAACGGATCAGAAGGCGGCATATATCAGACCATTATCTTTATATTTATATTTCTTGCGTTTGTGTGGGCATTTCGTCAGACTGGCACAAAACCCAAAAAAGTTCCGTTAATCAAACAAGCGTTTTATGATAGCACCAGTAGCATCGTGCCATTTATATTAGTTACTTTTGTGGTTGGTCTTCAGTTAATACCTATGATTATTGGTATAACAGTATACGGTGTTGTGCAGTCAAATGGTCTAGCAGTAACTGGTTTAGAACAAATTTTGTGGATTATCTTAACTTTTCTGCTTTCACTACTGAGCATTTACATGTTAAGTTCTTCGTTGTTTGCCATGATTATAGTAACACTTCCGGATATGAAGCCAATGAAGGCGCTGCGAAGTGCTCGCCAGGTTGTAGCCTTTAGGCGGTGGCTAATTGTTAGAAAAATTATTACCATGGTTATCATCATGGCGGTTTTATTTTCTATATTAGTTTTTATAACAATTTATTTAATACCTTGGTTTACAGAGTGGATGGTCCTGTTACTTTCAAGTTATATTTTTGCTTTAATAATTGGCAGTGGCTACAGGCTATATAGGGAACTTCTGTAATGGCAGATCCAGCAAAAAGAGCCGGACAGTTAAAAGAATTACTACGCAAATACTCGCACGAATATCATGTGCAAGATAATCCGTCAGTGGAAGATAGTGTGTATGATGGCCTGATGGCCGAGCTTAAAATACTTGAACAAGCGCACCCAGAGCTTATCACGCCAGATTCGCCGACTCAGCGGGTGGGCGAAAAACCCGCAGCCGGCTTTAAAAGCGTTAGGCACATGGAGCGCATGCTTAGCTTAGATGATGTGTTCTCTGATGACGAAGTCCATGCATGGTTAAAACGAATAACCAAATTAGATAGCAAAGTAGAAAAGGCAGACTTTTGGGCAGATATAAAAATGGATGGCCTAGCCTGTGCCGTGTACTATCAAGATGGCTTGCTTGAAGTGGCAGTAACACGTGGTGATGGCACAACCGGCGAGGATGTTACGCACAATGTCCGCACCATACAAAGTGTTCCACTTAAATTGCACGGTAAGCATTTTTCAAAAGGTAGGGTAGGTATTCGCGGTGAGATTATCATGCACCGCTCGGAGCTGGAGCGTATCAATAAGGAGCGAGAAGCCGAAGGTCTAGCGCCATATGCTAATCCACGTAACCTTGCTGCTGGCACTATTCGCCAGCTTGACCCAAAACTAACCGCCAAAAGAAAGCTATACTTTAGAGCCTTTGATATATTTGGTGAGGTTGAGGATTTTAAAACCCACCACGATATCTACGACTCTTTAACTAGCGCGGGCTTTCAAGTAAACAAGCAGGCCAAGCAATACAACTCAATACAGAAGGTGTTAGACTTTGCCCACGGCTGGGAGAGTGAGCGTAATAGCTTGCCATTTAATACAGATGGACTAGTAATAAAAATTAATGACCGTAAACTATATAGACAACTTGGCGTAGTTGGCAAGAATCCGCGTGGAGCAGTTGCCTATAAATACCCAGCTGAGCAAGCTACCACAGTTGTGAAAGATATCGTTATAAGTATTGGTAGAACAGGTGCAGCAACGCCAATCGCTACGTTTGAGCCTGTGCAGATTGCCGGCACTACCGTTCAGCATGCCAGCTTGCATAATTCTGATGAGATTGCCCGGATAGATGTAAGAATTGGCGATACAGTTGTAGTCTACAAAGCCGGTGACATTATTCCAAAAGTAGAAAAGGTGTTGCTAGAATTAAGGCCTAAAAATACCAAGAAATTTAACATGGAAGCGACTTTAAAAAAGCAGTACCCAGAGCTTAATTTTGAACGGCCTAAGGGTGAGGTCGTCTACAGAATAAAAGGTGCAACTCGTCAGTTATTGCTTAAGAAGAACTTAGAACACTATGCTAGTAAATCGGCACTTGATATTGATGGTCTTGGTGAAAAGAACGTAGCAGCTCTTGTAGATGCAGGTTATGTAAAAGATATTGCCGATATTTACTCGCTTACCAAAGATAAAGTTATAAAGCTAGAGCGTTTCGCATACTTATCTGCAGAAAATTTAGTAAGTGCTATTAATGATAAGAAAAACCCAAGCTTGCCAAGGTTTATATATGGCTTAGGAATACGGCATGTTGGCGTTCAAACAGCCATAGACCTAAGCAACCATTTTAGGGAACTAACAAAACTAGTAAATGCCACCATTGACGAGCTAAATAATATAGATGGTATTGGGGAGGTAGTGGCAGAGTCAATCGTGGCTTGGTTTGCAGATGAAGACAACATACAAATACTTAACAAGTTAAGTAATTTGGGTGTAGAGCCAAAAGCTCAGAATAATAGCAAGGGCAAGCTTTTTGGTAAAAGCTTTGTGGTTACTGGTACTCTAGAATCTATGGGTAGAGACGAAGCTGCAGATAAGATTCGTTCTTTGGGAGGCACATTCCAATTAAGTGTAGGAAAAGAAACAACATATTTAGTGGCCGGGGCAAATGTTGGTGCAAGTAAACTAGAAAAAGCCAAAAAACTAGGTACAAAAGTTGTTGAAGAAATCGAATTTCTAAAGCTTATAGATTGACAAAAAATAAGCATAAGTATATAAAAGAATTAATCGTGCGTCGTTAGCGGCGCGTGAAACAAACACGACAAAACAAAATCCACCCGCCGCGGGTGGGCACGCACGAATAAAAAGAACCCGCTTACGAGGGTTCTTTTTAAAATCTATAATGGTGGAGTCGGGGAGAATCGAACTCCCATTTCATCCATGCCATGGACGTGTACTAGCCGTTATACTACGACCCCAAATTGTGCTAATTGTAGCGCATCACAATATAAAAATATAGAAAGTAAAGGATTATTGGTACAATAGTTTTATGTCAAAAAGTGAGTCGCAGGTAGTTGCTCTAAAAACCACGCTAATATTAGGTGCGGTTCTACTGTTAGCTTTATTTTGGTTTGTTTGGGTCACAGTTATTAATAGTAAGCAAAATATTTTTGAATCTATGCTTGAGAATAGTTTGTTAACTACAGGTGTAACCAAAAAAACAGTTCAAGAGAACCCGAACGGCAGCTTAGAACAACTTGCCCAGGCGCAATTTGGTAGCCGAAATGTTGTTGAGGTAAAAACTACAATTACACAAGGCACTGAAGACAATGAAACAAAAGTTATTACAAAGACTATTGCTACCCCACATGAAAACTATGCTAGGTATGAAGAAATATCGGTGCCATCAAGTACTGAAAACCAAGCTGATTTTTCTGAAGTACTAAACGAATGGGGTGTTCAGTTAAGTGAAGAAGGTGGTAGCGGGGTTTTCTCTGAAGCCGTTTTTGGAATAGTATTGTTTGGCAACCTTACCCTAGACCAGCAAACCGAAATGATTAATTTCATTAACGATAAATTAGTTTACGTACCAAATTATGACAATGTTGAATCTAAAGACGTTAATGGTAAGTCTGCCTACGCCTATGATGTATCAATAAATACAAAAAGCTATGCCGAACTTATAAAAAAATACGATGAAATGCTTGGCCTAAATTTATTTGAAAGTCTTAACCCAGACGATTATGAAAACACGCCAGCAATAAGTGTTAAATTATATGTTGATAAAACTTCCAGACAACTCTTAAAAGTAGAGTATGAAGACGGTCGAGCAGAAGAATTTGCCGGCTATGGTATTCAAAAAGAAGTAGATATTCCCGAAAACCCTATTTCAAGAACCGAACTAGAGGCTAAACTCCAAGAAGTATTACAATAAATATTTAATGCTTAGCAAATACTAGCTTGTAAATTATACTAGTAAGTAATATGCAACTTGTTGTAGATTCGCTTTTAACTAATTACCAAAAACAAGGAAGTGGTAAAAAAGTTATAATAATGATTCATGGGTGGGCAGATAAACTGCAAACCTTTGATGAGCTTACCAGCGACCTTGCCAAGAAATATACAGTTTATCGAATGGATCTACCTGGCTTTGGGCAAACCCAAGCTCCTAACGAGCCTTGGGGTCTGGATGAATATGTGATGTTTATAGATGAGTTCAATAAAAAACTTAAGATTAATCATGTTCACGCCTATATTGGCCATTCTAATGGGTGTGCGGTTTTAGTAAGAGGTTTTTCAAATAATAAGATTAAATCTGACAAATTAATCCTGCTTGCGGCAGCCGGTATAAGAAATAAAAATAAATTAAAAAAATTAGGCATTAAAGCTATAGCCAAAACAGGTAAGGCTGCAACATTTTGGGTACCAAGGGATCAAAAGCAAAAGCTGCAAAAAAAACTTTATGGAACTGTAGGTTCTGATATGCTTGTTGCGCCGCACCTAAAAGAGACTTTCAAAAAAACGGTTATGCAAGACGTACAATCAGATGCAGCTAGAATTTTGGCAGACACATTAATAATTTATGGTATGAAAGACAGTGCCACACCAAATGAATTTGGTGATATATACCATAATCTAATCAAAAACTCTAAGCTTGTAAAAGTCGATGATGCAGGGCATATGCTACACCATCATCAGCCAGAAAAGACCGCTAAAATCGTTGAGGACTTCTTATGATGCGCATAATCGATATGTACAGTTTTAAATATTTTGTGACGATTGTTTATATGTTGCAAACTACAGAGTATCAGCCCATCGAATTTTTAAAATGGTATTGGCGGACGAATGATTTTAGCCGAGTCATGCATAGAAAACAGCTAGAAAGAACCAAGCCGGCAAAATTATTGCTATTGATTTTAATTATTGGTTCTGTGCTTCAGATAATATTAGGACTATTAGTTGTTTTTTTGTCTCCGACAACGTACGGCTCAATAGTGGGACTTGCAATTATATTGGCTTACCCAGCCGTATGGGCACATTTGATTGTTATTCCATTATTTTTTGGCAGGGTTTTTATAATAAATCCTAAACAAAAGAAGTTGATTAATGAATCTAAACATATTTTTAAAGAACACACAGGCATAAAAATTGCTATTGCTGGCAGTTACGGCAAAACATCAATGAAAGAGCTATTGAACACCGTACTGTCGCCAAATAAAAAAGTCGCCATGACACCGGCAAATAAAAATGTGTCTATTTCTCATGCATATTTTGCAAGCAAGCTAAAGGGCGACGAAGATATCTTGCTAATTGAATATGGCGAAGGTGCACCGGGTGATGTTCCGGAATTTGCCAGTATAACTTCGCCGAACATGGCGATAATTACCGGTATAGCACCAGCCCACTTAGAAAAATATCCAACCCTGGATGATGCAGCAAAAGATATTTTTAGCTTGTCTCAATTTGTTGATAGCAAAGATATTTACGTAAATGCGGACTCAGAATTAGCACTAGGTTATATTGCTAGTGGCCAGAATCGTTATGATCATAAAGGTGTGTTGGGCTGGAAAATATCAGATGCAAAAGCGGATATTACCGGAACCAGTTTTGTAATGAGAAAAGGTAAAGTTGTGGTTAAGATAAAAAGCGGTTTACTGGGTCTTCATAATGTCGGACCATTAGCCCTTTGTGTTGCTTTGGCGCATGAGTTTGGCTTAAGTAAAAAACAAATTGAAGAAAATATTGCTAAAACTAAAGCCTTTGAACACCGCATGCAACCTAGGCCCATTAACGGTGCATGGATAATTGATGATACCTATAACGGCAACATAGAAGGCATGAAGGCCGGTTTAGGGCTATTAAAATCCTTAAAAGCAAAACGTAAGATTTATGTAACTCCAGGCCTGGTTGACCAGGGAGTAGAGACAGAAAACGTTCATATAGAACATGGCCAGGCCATTGCAAAGGCTAAACCGGATAGGGTCATTTTGATGGACAACTCTGTGACCGATTTTATTAAAATGGGCTTAGATGATGCTGGCTATGATAATGAACTTCAAATCATTAAAGATCCACTAGAGTTTTACACAAACATCGAGCACTTTTTAGCGTCTGGTGATATTGTTTTAATGCAAAACGACTGGACGGATAACTACAATTAATTACCTTTAATTGTAGCTTGTAATTGTAAATAATAAGGAGTAGCATAATAACTATGAAAACAATTGCCGTAATATTTGGTGGCCAGTCAACAGAACATGATGTGTCTATTGTTACTGCGCTTGCAAGTGTGATAAAACCTCTAGAATTAACAAAGAAGTTCCATGTTGAACCGGTCTATATTGCAAAAGATGGTTCGTGGTATTGGGATAAAAAACTTAAAGACATCAAATTTTACCAATCTGGCGAAATTGAGGATTACGTTAAAAAAGCAGCCAAAACGCACATACTTTTTGATAACGGTTTAACTTTAGTTAAATCAAGCCAATTTGCCGGTAGAAAACAATACAAAAAAATTGACCTGGTATTTCCGGCTATGCATGGAACTCATGGTGAAGACGGAGAATTGATGGGAATTTTAGAGATGGCCAATGTACCGTATGTTGGTTGTAATGTTCCGTCTAGCGTTATTGCTATGGATAAAATTTTAGCTAAACAGGTTACAGAAAGTGCCAAAATTCCTTCAACTCCTTGGACATGGTTTTACTCAGATGAGCTGGCACATGGCTCTGACAAAATCTTAAAACGTATCAATAGCCTGAAGTACCCGCTATTTGTTAAGCCGGCACATCTTGGGTCTAGTATTGGCATTACTCGTGTGACGGCTAAAGATCAGCTTATGAATGCGCTAGAGGTAGCCTCGCACTACGATGATAAAGTTATAGTTGAACAAGGCGTAGAAAATTTAGTTGAGGCTACGTTGCCAATTATGGGTAATGAAAACCCAGTACCAGCACTTTTAGAAGAGCCTCTTCTAAAAAGTGAGGATTTCTTTGATTTTGAAACAAAATATATGCAGGGTGGCAAAAAAGGCACAGGCAAAAATGCCGGTGCAAAAGCTTCAGGTTCTCAGGGTTACAGCAGAATCCCTGCCGATTTGCCTAAAGATCTATATAAAGCTGCCGAAGAGCTTGGGTTAAATGTCTACAAATCAACAGGCTGTAGGGGTATTGCGCGGGTTGATATGCTGGTTGATACAAAAGCAAAAAAGGTTATGTTTAACGAAATTAACCCGTTGCCTGGCGGACTTTATGCTCACAATTGGAATAAAGCCGGTATTTCAAATGTAGAACTAGTCAGTAAACTAATTGATTATGCAGAAGAGGCCTGGCAGAAGAAACAGAAATTGGCTACAGCGTTTTCTACGAACTACTTAAAACAATTTTAATTATGGCATTAGATACACTCCCTTCTGTTTATAGAGACTTTTCTGAATCTGAGTTTTCGGCAGAACTTAAAAGAGTTGAATCTGCTACTGAAGTTGAACGCCAGTGGATTGAAGATGCGGGTCTCACAACATACCGCAATGATGAACAAATTATGGAGGGTGTTGAAGCCGGAAAGTTAGAAAGAGTGCTCGGCAGTCGGGCTTTTGATTTAATTGAAAGATTAAAACTATGGGGTGACGAAAGGTCGGATCCAAACCATGAGTTCCATTATTCTCCACCGTTTTTAAGACCTCGGGCATTGAATTTGCTAGAGCACATTACTATAGAGTGGCAACAAGAAGCCGGCGATAATAGTAAGTTGTCCGTAACCTCTTTAATAAGAAGTGATGAATACCAAGATCGTTTAAGAACACGTGACAAAAAACTGACAATTGCGAGCGAAGGGTTAATAAGCAGTCATCAGGCTGGCATTGCTTTTGACATTGACGGGTGTGGTTTGATTATTAAAGATGAAGAGGGTAAATGGGTGCCAATGAACCCAAGAACCGAACAGTACGACTTTTCTCGAGCTCAAGACTCGGCAGAGCTACTGGAAGAAGTTTTAAAATCTTACCACAAACAGGGTTATATAAATTATGTGCGTGAACTTGAAGGTACTCAAGAGGAGTGCTTTCATATAGCGGCCAATCCTTTAACTACTTCTGACACCATATAGATTATATCTGACAAGATGTTATAATTACCCCTGATGCAAAGATATATTCCTAAAGAAATTGAACCCAAATGGCAAAAAAAGTGGGATGAATCCAAGGTATACGAAGCAGACCTAAAAAGTGAAAAGCCCAAATATATTGCCATGAGTATGTTTAATTACCCAAGTGGAGCTGGCATTCACATTGGGCACGCCATGAATTACACAATTAGCGATGTCAAAGCTCGTTTTAAACGCCAGCAAGGTTATGAAAGTTATCATCCAGTAGGCTGGGATGCGTTTGGTTTGCCGGCTGAGAATTATGCTATTAAGTCTGGTGTGTCTCCGCAAAAAAGCATGGAGCAAATTATCCCTAGCTACCATAAACAGTACAAAGCTATGGGGTGGAGTAACGACTGGAGCAAAGAGATATCTACTCACCAGCCAGATTACTACAAATGGACACAGTGGATTTTTAGCCAAATGTATAAAAACAAGTTGGCATATCAGGATTCTCGCATGCAGTGGTGGTGTGATAAGTGCCAAACGGTTCTTGCGAACGAGCAGGTGATAGACGGTAAATGTTGGCGCCACGATGGCCCGGATGATCCAGAGGTCAACAAAAAAGAAGTCAAACAGTGGTTCTTTAAAATTACTGAATATGCCGATGAGTTACTTGAGTCTACAGATGCGCTGGACTGGACAGAAAGTGTTAAAACCGCGCAAAAGAAATGGATTGGACGCAGCAAAGGCGCAGAGATTGACTTTAAAATTGATGGCTCAAACGAAAGCCTAAAGGTTTTTACTACGAGACCAGACACATTATACGGCGCAACTTTTATGATTCTGGCGCCAGAGCATCCATTAGTAGACAAAATTGCGACAAATTCGCAAAAATTGCAAGTAGAAAAATATGTAACACAAGCCGAACGCAAGAGCGAAGTAGAACGAGCCAGCGCCAAAGAAAAAACCGGCGTGTTTACCGGAGCTTATGCGATTAATCCAGTAAATAACGAAAAGATTCCAATTTGGATTGCTGATTACGTGCTAGCTGGCTATGGTACTGGTGCAATCATGGCGGTTCCAGCTCATGATGAACGAGATAACGAATTCGCCAAAAAGTATGACTTATCAATCACAGAAGTAGTTAAAGCTGGCGATGGCGAGGAATGTTTCATTGGCGAGGGCGAGATGATAAATTCTGGTGAGTATGATGGTATGCAATCTAGCGATGCTAGAGAAAAAATAGTTGCCGATCTGAAAAAACAAA
>JAGQMZ010000015.1:0-13865 GCA_020428405.1 Candidatus Saccharimonadota bacterium
ATATGATTGTTAATACGTCAGCCCTTTAACTAGTAGTACTTTGGTTAAAGGTGAAGATATAGTCCGTGCCATCAGTAATGATGGATAAAGCTTTAAGACATGAACACCTTAAAGTAACACGCGTGAGACAGTTCGGTTTATATCCGCTGTGGACGTTAGGAAATTTGAGAGAAGTTGACCCTAGTAAGTAATTGCTACTTCACGTAGAGATACGTGATGACAATGTGGCTTATAACGGTGAAACCTTCGCATGTTTCTGGTTCAAGAATTATACATTCCAGACTGGTCCGTCTGTAGTATAATTTGCTTGAGGACCGGAATCCTCTGAAAGGTAATACCGTGGGAAGTCGATCAAATACCGAGAAAGCATACATTGCAGGTTTTCTTGATGGTGATGGCAGCATTATGTTGCAGCTAAAGAAGCGATCAGACACAAAACGTGGCTATCGTTTTATGGCAACAATCTGCTTTTATCAAGATACCCGTCACGAAGAGCCATTGCGTTGGATACGCAGTGTGCTCAAAATTGGCTATATATCTAGAAGAAACGATGGAGTTAGTGAACTCAGAGTAAACGGCTACAAGTCAGTAGGCCGGGTTCTGGATGATTTGATTCCATACATTCGCTTTAAGCGTGTACAGGCAGCAGCTATGGTACAGGCGTGCGAAATTCTAGAGAATACGCCACTTGGTAAGCTTTCAGAAAAGCAACTCAAATACGTAATTGATCTTGTTTTGGCAATCCAAAACGAGAATTACAGTACGCATAGAAAGCGTCAAAGAGAGGAGCTTTTAAAGGAATTTGGTTTGACCCCGTAACGACTCAGCCAATGAGGTTCACCCTCAGCGGCGGACTTGGTGTGAAAATCAGTGAATTATTCCATAAAAGAATGACACACGCACTAGGTAATATGCCACCACCCTCGCTTGAATCGTGCAAGACGGGTGAAGATATAGTCTACACTCCTGGAAACAGGGGAGTAAGTGACGAGAGGACCGGGTTGAACGCACCGCTGGTGTACCAGTTGTCATACCAATGGCATTGCTGGGTAGCTAAGTGCGGAACGGATAAGCGCTGAAAGCATATTAAGCGCGAAGCCGGTCTCAAGATTAGATTTCCCTATGAGGGCCCAGAAAGACCATCTGGTTGATAGGCGCAAGGTGAAAGTGCAGTAATGTATTGAGCCGAAGTGTACTAATCGCCCCATTGACTTTTTATGTCCAAAACCTTCACACCGCAGCTTATCTGTTTTCATGCATTCGCATGAAATGCTATAAACTGCTATTGTCCAGAACTTTGTTGCTGACTTCCGAGTCGCAGTCAACGTATTTATATACGTTTCCTTTGCGATTCTCAGTCGCGCCTCGTTCTGATCAATTGTGAGTGTTTTGGGTGAAGATTACTTTTGTTTTTTTACAGAGGTATGATTCTAGAAAACTATGACATTTGGCTAGTTATTGGTGTATATCATACAACAGATATACCACCGTGTTTGTTAACAATCTATCGTGCAAAACCGCCAATCTTGGACACTAATACTAGGATTTTTGCTTGAGTAAAGTGCAAAATTGCCGGACATCGTTGCCGGGATTTGTGCCTGAGTGCAGTACGAGTAGGTAGTGAGATTATGAAGGAATCGTATATTAAATACGCTGACTGAAGAATCGAACGTAACCGACAAAGTAATGTACCAGGAGTGCGAAGGTGCAACCAGCTTTGCTGGTTGGCAGTTCGCATGGCACAAATGCTAGCATCGGTGCCCAGAGAGGAGGGGAACCACCTGTTCCCATGCCGAACACAGAAGTTAAGCCCTCCATCGGTTACAATACTTGGGTCATCAAGCCCTGGGAAGATAGCACGGTGCCGATTTATAAAGAAAGACTTCCTTTAAGGGGGTCTTTTTTTGTAAGGGTAATTGCTTATCTAGATATTGAAAAATAGTAAAAATATGTTAGAATATAGATATGAGTAATGGCGAAACGTTAGATATACACCCAGCCTTTCCTGTTACAGGGCAGGCAGTTGATCAGACAATTGAGTTCTTCAGAACCCCTTCTGTAGAAAACACATTAACTCCTCACCAAGAAGCTGGAGGGGCTATGAATATAGAAAATGCAGATTTCTTCACCCAACTTCAAAATTTTGTTGATGCCTGGGAAATGCGTGGAAGACAAGAAACCGACTTCGTAGGTGGAGTAACAATGACATATAAGCTATTAGATACACAAGCAAAATTAAAAATGGCAAAGTTGCCTACAGTATCAAGAGAAGTAATTAATACTTTTGTGGAAGAGTTGAATATGTCAGGTGATAATTCCTTTTTGCGTCATATGCAAGGTTACATGGAGCGATTAACAGAGGAAGATCCTAAATTTATAGATTTTGTTAATTTGTTTACGTCTGCTAAGAGGCAGGCACAAGGCGTTGATGAAGCTTTCAATTTCTATACTGGATGCTGGGTTGCTTACGAAATGCTTAATCGACAAGCTAGCACAGACGCACTAGAACAACAGTTTGGTGAATAAGTTTTTTCAAAGAAGTTAACTCATACTTTTGTCACCAGCTACAAAAGTATGCAAAAAAGCCGTGCCCGCTTTCAGTTCTTTATGATTTTATTGTCAAAAGGCATAATGCTCCGAACAATGGCAAGCATCCCTGACGGGAAAGTTCTTCGCAAAAATTGTGCTTTTGGACATTCACTCATCAGGAACTTACAAAGGCAGAAAGAACAAAAGTAAATAAAAACAGCCCTTTGGCTGACGAGCCTCCGGGCTGTTCCCATATTCCGCAGTCCACATTCTTGGTTTATAACAGGCTATTCGAATATCGCCTATAGAGCGTGTCAAGCTCTGTTTCTAACCAGACACCGATTGCTCCACAGATATGTTTTTATGCTTAGCGGTGATGCCGTCAATAATGCTAGGGGACTAGGGGTGATCAACTCCTTGGTCTCTATACACTAAAGACTTCCTGCTTTCACAATACGCAAAAAGTTTGCCATAGTTGACCTCCTTATCTGCGTTGTTATCCTCCTCACAGAGGTAACATTTTTAAAATACGCTCATGGCTACCTTAATTCAATAGTATATTTGTTGTATTTATTACGGTGAAATTGTAAACGTGGGCTAGGATAATGGGGGTTATGAAGTTTACGAATGTATTATTGTGGGTTCAAGAGAACAAGTTATCAGAGAAGTTTTATAAAAAACTAGGCTTTGAGGTAACTACCTCAACCGATGAATACTCAGAGGTTGAGCTAGGCAATTTTCAAATAGTTTTAGTGAACATGCGTGACGAAGACGAATTTAATGGCGACTCGTTAGCTGGCGCAAAAGGTAAGGGCATGTACGTTTACCTCAAAGTAGATGACGTTGATGCTGAGTACGAACGTCAAGTAAACCTAGGTTTAAAGCCAGCTACCAAACCACGCAATTGGTCTTGGGGTAACAGGGAGTTTATTACCAAAGACCCAGACGGTTACAAACTCTGCTTCTGGCACGAATCTAAATAGCTTTTATCAAGAATTGCGATTATTCGGTGCATATGCCTGGGGGCTTTGATTATTAAAGGTATTCGAGGCAGACCTGTATTTGATTAGATACAAAACGTTAAAGATAATAGCTATAGCTACTAGTGTGGCAAAACAGATGCTGGTAGCCTGATTATCAAATTTTTGTGGTATGACTGAGCTTATACAGTTATTGCCACAGTCTAGATGAGAGAAGTCAGCTGAAAGACCGCGCAAAAACATCATAAATGCTAGAACAATGAACGAATTAAAGCTGTAGCTTATTGGATGTATTTTTGATTTATAAAAAAGCACAATCAATACGAGAACGTATGTGGCTACATAGCCTAGTACTGTAAAAAAGATGTATTCTTTTGCTGCAGCATCCAAATTATTGGTATAAACTCTGCTTTGATGTGCCAATCCAGAAAATGCAAATAATAAGACAGCACTTAAAATAAGGGCTAAAACTAAGTATAAGATAGAATAAAGTATCTGGCCTATAATATTTTGACTCTTTGACTGAACAGACATGAACACATAATAACACTAGAGTTTTAATTTTATAACTAAAGCGTTATACGACTCTGGCACGAATTCAAATAGTGGTAAAATTAATTAATAAAAAAGTTCAGCAGGAGTATTTAGATGGATATTAGTGAAGAGTCTATGACAGTAGGAGTGATTCGTGCCCAGAGCCCAGAAATTGGCGGAAGCCAGCTTGTCTATGAAGCAGGACAGGAGGTGGGCGAAATTAACCTATTTACTGAGGTAAGTGTACTTGAAGAATCTGACTTCATTGACCGCTACGCCGGGGTCATCGGCTTAAAAGACAATGTAAGGTTAGCGTATTCGTTAACTGGAATTAATGGGTTCCCACTTGATGTATTGTTTGTTTCGTCACGTACTTATGAGGATAGATTACGGGCCGATGCTATGTTAAGAGAGTCTTTAGTAAGAGTTCGAGCAAGTCAGGATTACATTGATTCGCTATCTCCAGTTATGCCTCCAGAGGAGCCAATGACACCTGATGAGGTTGATCAGGTGTCCGAACAAGTCCGTGAAATCCGTGCAAAAAAAGAAAAATACGAAGAACTTGGCCGGTTTCAGAAATTTGGGCACAGTCTATTACTGCTTGCCAGGAGCTCTTCGTCACTAGCTACAACTGGAGAAGAAGATAGGCTAGCAGACCTGCCCAGTGTTATTAATATTACAGATCAAAGAGATTTCTCTGAAGAGATTATTGTTAGAGCAGATGTTGAGGAAGCTTACAGAACTTCTAGGTAGAGCTTTCTTGTACCTCCCAGTTACAATGTGTTTTTTATGTAAGCATATAATAATTATATAATTAATTATATAATTATGTAACTGTTAAAACTAACATATTGACAAATTATTTTAACTTTGTATAATCTTTTTAAGTATGAGTTATGAGATAGATGTTTTATACAGAGGGCTTGATAGAGTTAATGGTTTTGTGGGCCCAGATGATATTGAAATACTGGGGGCAGAAGTAGATGATATCTGGTACAGCTTAAGAAGAGAAGGTCAGGCAGTTGATAATGCAATCGTAGATGTAGCTGAAGTTGCGTCTATTAGGGGTATTGCGTTAGCAACTAGGGTACTTCGCGGTGTTTTAGAAGATTTTGACATTCCCCCTAATGGACAAGCAGTAGTTA
Organism: Candidatus Saccharimonadota bacterium; assembly: GCA_020428405.1. GTDB lineage: Bacteria > Patescibacteriota > Saccharimonadia > Saccharimonadales > JAGQNJ01 > JAGQMZ01. The sequence continues at coordinate 5,189 of JAGQMZ010000015.1, forward strand.
GCACGTATGCATCAAATGGTGCAGGAGCTTTTTCGCAGCCTTACATGCATACGCTTATTGTTGGCTTAAATGATAAGATTAGACTGGATGTAGATTTGCATGCTAAGAAGCCAGTAGAGGCTAAACAGTACAGAAGTATGGAAGTTACCATTAACCCTGGAGATGTTATTCTGGCTAGTGGCAGGTTGTTTCAAAGAGGTAGAAATATCTCAGACGAGCCACAAAGGAATATAACATTTCTTTATTAAATCTTCACTAGAAATAATTTCGTTCATCTGTATACTAAAACTTAATGGAAAAGGGTGAAGTAACTAAAGTTGCTGCAATTGCTGGGGTAGTAGCAGGAGCTGAAACTCTTGGGCTGCTTACAGCTACCAGAAGCTACATTCATATGGGTAGCCGGTCTCATAATAGTTTAGGAGTAAATAGGGCCACCACTAGAGCTCTAGATGCCATGATGACGCCCTATACGGATCCTAGCGGTTGGGGTGCAACTCATATAGAAGGCCATCACAAGCTTGCTGATGCTAATGTTATGCCTTTTATAGAGGTAGCTGACGCAATGGACTGGCGTGATACACATAATCACAAAGGCTATCATGATCCACCCGAATCATTTGATAACCTAGATTATGTTGCTAAAGACATAAGTCTTGATACTGTAAGAGAAATTGGCACTGTTGCGCGTGAATTAGCAGCGGTAGGGGGATATAAACCAAAACAACACTACAATAAAGTTGAGTTTGCTCAAGCTATCGACTATTGGCGCCCAAGATATGTTTATGAAAACATGCAAGAGCGCGCCAGCCGATCTACGCCTAGCCAATGGGAACATGATAAAAATATAACCTTAGATGATGTCTGGTTTAGATTAATGGATCCTCATTCGCCATCGCTCCACCCTGAAGGGCCAAAACCTTATCCATTTTTTAGGGATATGATTCCGTTGATGTATCGCTCAGTAGAGAGAAACTGGGACTCAAACGAACAATTACCGGATTATGCCCATAGAGATAAAAGACAAAACTGGCACTATGAACATCGGCACCAGATTGTACGTGGACTTACGACGGCTCATTTTATTGGTGGTGCAGCATTAGGTATGGTCTTAGGTGAAAGAAGGCCAGCGCAAATATTAAAAAACAGCTTGGTTGGTGGTGCAGTGATTGGGTTATCTGGGCTGGGGCTTATTGCTGGTGGAACACTTACAAATTACTTCGGACATTTAGGGGCAGATCCAATAAGAGCCTTTAAAACTGGCGAAATAACACCGAATGAGGACGGTTCACTAGCTACTAATGGGCATATATCATTAAGTTTAGCTACCCTTGATGAAGCCGGCTGGCAAGGTAACCACCATGAACATCCTGAATGGATTGATTTCGGTAATGGCAGACCTAGGCAGGCGCCAGTTGGTTTTATCATTAAGAAACTTGCTGATAAAGGATTACTAGGTTTAGGTCATGGCGAAGGGTTTAATAATAGTGAGCATAGACCTGATGAATTGCATGACTCAGTAAAATTTATTCAGCAAGAACGTATTAGAACGCTGCAAAATAACTAAGAAACAGATATAATACCTGGTGTAGAATAAACAACATATATATGCCAAAATCAGAGAGTAAATTTTTTATACACACGAACAGTCTAATCAAATGTACTATACCTGAGTTTATTTTTAAGGCTTAGGCTTATAATTATAAGCATGAGCGAAATACTACAAACAGATCCAAACAACATAACAAATCAAGAATTTATCAATAAAATATCAAGTGCAGATAACGTTAGCAGATTAAATGAGATGTGGGGCCATAGAGTTAGGCAAGAAATGGACGCCCAGCTTCACCAAGATATTGAAAGAGGCGGAGTTATTGGGGTTGTGGCAAGAGTAGAGTTATTTTTGGGTAAAATAGCCAACCATGCAATTAAAAATTGACACAAGCGTTACAAAGTGATATCATAAGCATATTCGAAAGAAAAAAAGAGGGTTTGCATGTTTGCGAGCTCTTTTTTATTTCTTTAGATTAATAGGGGTGGGAGACTATTAAATCAATTGTGGAGGTCTTTAATGGCTGGAACAAAAGCAGGTGGCCAAGCAGCGGCTGCTACAAACAAAGCTAAGTACGGTGCTGATTTTTATGCAAAAATCGGTGCTGCAGGTGGTAAGAAGGGCCGAACAGGTGGCTTCTTTGCTAACCGCGAGCTAGCTCGTCAGGCTGGCGCAAAGGGCGGAAGAATTAGCCGTCGTACCAAGAAAACTGCTTAATTAGTTTTTTTGGAACTAAAACCCCTGGAGTAATCCAGGGGTTTTTATTTTGTTACAGACAAACGGTAAGGGCGGCACATGCGTGATGTGCTAACCTTCCAGATATGTTTGCAGTTAAAACACTGATAATGTGAGGAGTCATTTTGTAGGCTACGCATATTGCACATTGGGCACGTACTTCTTTGATGAAGCCAATCACGGTAGCTGTCCAAACAGTCTTCAATATAGTCATTATCTATTGTGATATCGTAATCTCTACAGAGCAATTTAGCCTTACTCCAAGCTTCTAACTCCATCTTTACTAGTTCTAGGTCTGTTTTATAGTTTTTATGTCCTAGAAGGGCATGAGCTGTCTCATGCAGTAGTGTCCAGCTATCTGTTTGATTACTGTCAGATATTTCATAAAAAACTGTACTAGACTCTGGCGACCAATAAAATTTATCTCCTATTTTGAAGTTTATATTGGGATATCTATAGCTTAATTTAGCGATGAGATTTTTCATAAGTGTCCTTAGCAAGGTGGTAACAACCATAAATAACCGCTTGCTCGGCATGTTTGGCTTGAATTATTGGTGGAACAGGTGTTAGTGGAGTACTATATTTCTCTAGTTCGTCTTTTAGGAGTTTGCCGTACTTTTTAAAATGAGTACCGACACCCCCACCGATAATAATTACCTCTGGGTTAATAGTTGCAATCATAGCATTAAAGCCAAGTGCCCATATATGTACTATCTCTTTCCAGGTTTTTTGATCATTAATGTCAGCTGCAATTTTACCGTAGCGTTTTACTATAGCGCTACCGGCAGCAATGTCTTCAAACATCTGCATTCGATCATGATACTGAACCATCATGTGGCCAGGCTCACTAATAGCAAAATCAGGGTCAATATTACCGTCTGTGATAATTCCAGTGCCTATTCCAGTGCTTATGGTTACATAAAGTACATGTTTATAATCATTTATGACGTTACGAGCTTCTGAAAGTCCGGCCAAGTTCGCATCATTGTCAACAGTTATGCTACAAGATAAGAACTTCTTAAGGTCATCTTTTACATGAACGTTTTTCCAGGGTAGGTTACCAAACCTTAAGCCAATACCGTTTTCTCGATCGATTCTGCCCGGTAGGGCTACGCAAGCACCTTTAAACTTGTTATCTGATAATCCTTCTATAACTTCTTGTAGCTGACTTATAAATCCAGGGTATTGCTTGGGCGTTTTGAACTTAACTTGCTCAGATAGCTTACCTCCGTTGGTAAACGTTGCTACAAGCGTTTTTGTACCTCCAATATCTACTGCCAAGAACATTAAGAATATTTTAGCATGTAAAATCTCAAACTTTTAACGTTAAGTACCCTTTACATGCATCTGTTTAACAGATATAATGTTAATTAATCTTTCAGAGTAAAAACTATAACCAGCGTATCTCTGGGTGAACTCTGTCGGAAATACATATAAAGGGAGGTTTTTAGAGGTGTCTAAAACCATTACAATGGATGAGCTATTAGCTTCGTCTAACATAAAACAATTAAAACAAGGTGACGTTATTGAAGGTACTGTCACTGAGGTAAAGAAGAATGAAGTCTGGGTTGATCTTGGCCCTAACGGTGTTGGTGTTGTATTAAGAAGAGAAATTAGCGGAATCCAAAGTCTTGAGACAGGTAAAAAAGTTACAGTTAGCGTACTTGACCCTGAGCTTGAAAACGGTTCAGTACTATTAAGTATGCGTCGAGCAGCAAAAGACAGGGGCTGGGATGAACTTATAAGACTTCAAGAAGCTCAGGAGATTGTTGAGATACAACCTTATGATGCCAACAGAGGTGGTCTGCTTATTGAGGTAGAAGGAATTCGTGGATTTCTGCCCGTAAGTCAACTTGCGGCGGGTCATTACCCTAGAGTATCTGGTGCTGACAAAGATGAGATTTTACAGAAGCTCAATGCGCTAACTAAGAAAACGTTAAAAGTTCGTGTACTTGATGCGAGCAAGAAGGACAACAAGCTAATTGTCTCTGAAAAAGAAGCAGTTCGAGATGAAATGCAGGACAGATTTGAGAAACTTAAGGTTGGTGATGAAGTCAGAGGTGTCATTACTGGAGTAATAGACTTTGGTGCATTTGTAAATGTGGACGGTATAGAGGGACTAATTCACATAAGTGAAATCTCTTGGGAAAGAGTAGAAAATCCAAAAAATTATGTAAAGGTTGGTCAGGAAATTGAGGCTAAAATAATAGGTATTGATAAGGATCGATTAAGTCTAAGTTTGAAACAAATGAAGGAAGACCCTTGGTTGCATGAAGTAAAGAGTTTTAAAAAAGGTGATACTGTTGAGGGAAAAATCACTAGGATTACACCTTTCGGAGCTTTCGTTCAGCTAAGTCCAGCTGTTGAGGCATTAGTGCATGTTAGTGAAATGAGTGACGATGAAAGCATTGATCCGGAGAAGCTATTCCAGCTAAATGAAAAGAAGGAATTCAAGGTTCTTGATATTGATGCCGAAGGTCGTAAGATTGCGTTGAGCTTAAAAGATAGTAAAAAATCTAAGTAGTCTTTAATTAGTCAATATGTAAAGAATCATAAGAAAGGAGCGAGCGTTATGGCAACAATTGAAATAGATAACATGATTACCGTAGGCGACCTCGCTGAAAAACTTATGATTCCAGTCACAAAGTTAATTGGCGAACTAATGAAGAACGGTATTATGGTTACCGTTAATGAAAGAATAGACTTTGAGACTGCTCAAATAATTACTGAAGAGCTAAAACTTGAGGATATTGAGCTTATTAAAAAAGAGCAAGAAGAATCACTGAAACAGCGCGACAGGAAATCTCATAGTAATCAAGCTGAGTCCAGACCGCCCGTGGTAGCAGTGATGGGCCATGTTGACCATGGCAAAACATCGCTTCTTGATGCAATTAGAAACGCGTCACATGCTGATAAAGAGGCTGGTGGTATAACTCAGCATATATCGGCATATCAAACTGACCATAACAATAGAACTATTACTTTCTTAGATACACCGGGGCATGAGGCGTTTGCAGCACTAAGAGAACATGGCGCACACTTAACTGATCTTGCGGTTATTGTAATTGCTGCAGATGATGGTATTAAGCCACAGACTCAAGAAGCAATCAGATTTGCGAGTAAGGCGGGTGTAAAAACAGTATTTGCGCTAACGAAGGTAGATAAACCAGAAGCAAATCAAGATAGAGTAAAGCAACAGCTTGCTGAACAAAATCTAACTCCAGAAGACTGGGGTGGCGACACTATTATTTTACCTGTGTCTTCAAAAACAAAGAGTGGTATACCAGAACTTCTGGACATGATTTTATTAGTAGCAGATGTAGAGGACCTAAAAGCTGATATTGATAAGCCAGCGACAGGTTTAGTTATAGAGTCGCACATGGAGAAGGGCAGGGGTCCAATAGCCATTGCACTTATAGAGGCGGGAACTCTAAAACAGAATAGTTTTGTTGTAGCAGGAACAACATATGGTAGGGTTAGAAACCTTGAGTCTACAGAGGGCGAAAAGCTAGAAGAGGCTGGCCCATCAACTCCGGTTGTAATTAGTGGTTTAAGACAATTGCCAGATTTTGGCGAAGAATTTGAAGTTGTAGAGAGCGAAAAACAGGCTAGAAGAATTATTGAAGATAGAGCTAGGGGTAAGCAAGATACTCTAAAAAGCAGTGTCAGTAGCGGAAGTCAGTTACTAAGAATGATGAACCGTTCAACAGATGTAACAGAGTTCAAGGTTATTGTAAAAGCAGATGTAAAGGGCTCGTTAACATCTGTAATTGATAGTCTTAAAACTCTTGAAAATGATGAGGTATCAGTAAGAATCGTTAGCAGTGGGGTAGGCAACATTACAGATAGCGATCTACAGTTAGCAAATACTAGTGATGCAGTTATTTATGGTTTTAATGTTGAATTTGCTAAGGGTTTAAAACAGGTCGCCGTAAGAGACAGCATTTCTGTAAGACTTTACAGGGTAATTTATGAACTAATTGACGACGTAAAAGAAGAGTTAACGAATCGGCTTAGTCCTGAAATTTCGGAAACAGACATGGGTAGATTACTTGTAAAGGGCATCTTTAAAACTACTAAGTCAGAAGTTATCTGTGGTGGCGAAGTTACAAAGGGTAAATTGGTAGCGCCATCTCTTGCGCGAGTAATACGTGATGGAAAACAGGTTGCAGATGTTGAGGTAACAGGCCTTAAACACGGACCGACAGACACTAAAGAGGTGCTTGAAGGCGAGATGTGTGGAATGCAGTTGGCAACTCAGTCTAAGGTAGAACTCCAAGAAGGGGACAGGATAGAAGTTTATACGCGTCAAGAGGTGGCACGTAAGCTCTAGGGTTTCACGATGGAAGAACGTGGTTTTCCTCGCCCAAATCCAGAAGATGAGTTTAAATCTTCTGTAGAAAAGGAAGATTCCAAAGAAGACAAAAAGTCTAAGCGCAAGAAGGGTTTTGACAAGCTACTTAATCTTCTACTGCCAAAAAAAACTGAAGAAAGCGCGACTGAAGGTGAAGATTTAGAGGAAAAATCTAGAATAGAGAAGTTGATGGAAGCATCAAAAAGTCTGTTTGGAAAAGTGCTTGGTCTTGATCGTGAGGAAATAGAAGAGACAAGTGAACAAGCTGATAGATCATTGGAACATCAGGAGTCTCCGATAAGTTTAAATTTAGGCGGAATTTTTGCAGCAACAGAGGAGAGCGAAGACTACTCGGCACATGATATTACGCAAGAACCTAAAGTAGTTGAGCGAGACGAAGAAAACAAATCCATAAGACCTAAGTCACAAGATGAAATAGGGCAACAGCAAGATTATGAGGACATAGATATTACTACAATCCATAAAGAAGTTGAATCTGCATACGATGATATAGATGAATATGAACTCCCTAACCCCGACCATATTCGTACAAATGTAGAAAATTACCAACCTATTAATAGATCAACAGAGAACGAGGCTATGGATAGGGTAGATAGAAAAGAAAATAATACAATAGTAGAGCGTGGAGGTGGAGCAGGGGCTGCATTAGTTGGGTTTGTTGCAGCCGAAGTATTAAGCAGGTCACGAGATAAAAAGATTCGTAAGGAAGCAGAACAACTTAGTAAAAGAGTGGACAAGAACAATAAAGCTCAAGAAGCCAAAGAGGCACAGTTACAAGCTCTACAGAAACGTCAACGTCAAGAAATAGATGATTTACATCGAAAACGCAAAATTGAAGCAATAGAAATAGGAGCAACAAAAAATAAAATTGACAGAAGATACTTTAACAATCAGGAAAACCTTAAGCATAACCAAAAAGAGTCAGCAAAGATCGCACCTGAAGTAGTTAATAATGCGGTAAACGAAAAAATAAAAACTGAAACTTTCATGCAAAAACCAAAAGAGCTTAGGTTTGAAAAATCATCAGTAGGCATAAACGAAAGAGTGCATCTTGAGCAAATAGAACAAGCTGCAGAGAATGACATACCTATAGAGTCATACTATGAAAAGCGTCATGAGGCAAAGGATGTAGCATCTGCTTCAGTTTCTGGCATGAAAAGCGGTAGTGGTTTATCAGATGATACGCTATACAAAGACATAAAAGATTTAAGCAACTCAGTAGACCATCAGGTAAGTAGCAGTAATATGTCACAAGGGAGTAGTAATAAGCTCTACAGAGATGCTGTTAAGCAGGGTGCTACGGCTGGTTTGTGGGTTATTATAGCTGTAATTATTATTGCGTTAATATGGAGTTTGCTGTAAGTACCATAAGATTGGTACAATCTAACTAAGGAGTAGAATATGTTTAAACTAGATAACAACTTATTACAAGAATTAGGGCTAGGCTCATTGCCACCTCAAGAAAAGAACATGATGCTTAGGCATATTTATGAAACTTTAGAACTCAGAGTAGGTATGAGGTTAGCAGAACAGATGACCAACGAACAATTAGATGAATTTGAAAGACATATGCCAAAACCAGAAGACTCAAATGAGGTTAAAGTACAAAAAGAAAAAGCTGCCCTATCTTGGCTAGAAACAAACTTCCCAAACTACAAGCAGGTAGTAGCTGACCAGTTAGAAAACCTAAAAACGGAGATAAAACAGCAGGCACCACAAATTGTTGAAGCTAGCCAGCAACAATCAGATACAGGTTCTGTATAGTAAACTAACTAGCGTTTTACACCTGCTAAAAAGGCCTGTACGTCCATTTCTTTCTTGCCGGCTGGTTTTAGGCGTAAAACCTCTATAGAACCCTTAGAAGTGCCTATAATGAGTCTCTTTTTATCATTCGCAACCGAACCAGGTTTCAGGCCGTCCTTAACAACTTTTGCCTTAGTGACGATCAGATCTTTATCAAATAATGTTGTGCGACTACTTGGCCAGCCGATATAAGCACGTATTTCACGTTCTATTCG
>JAGQMZ010000015.1:13965-18430 GCA_020428405.1 Candidatus Saccharimonadota bacterium
AAATCAATAAGCTGTTCTGTTAGTTCAGGAGTTGTCATTGTCTGTGAAATTTCTAATTTTGACTGGGCTAGCAAAGGGCCTTCATCAACTCCTGGAGCTAGTAACATAAGGCTAGTACCAGAATACTCTTGGCCTGAAAGAATCGAATAAGTAATCGGGTCTGGGCCACGCCACTCAGGCAGTAATGAAAAGTGACTGTTCACGATTCCAAGCGGGAAGGCGTCTATGCTCTTTTTGGTTACAATAATTGCAAAATCTATAAGTACGCCAACTTTGCTTCTAAACGTTGTCGAGTATAATAATTTATCTAGCTCTTGCTTATTTTTAACAGTATAAGTTTTAATCTTGAGTTGTTCTGCTAGTTCAAGGACAGGAACAGACCCTCTGTGGTGAGGTGGTCTAGGCTTGGTAATAACTGCCTCAACATCAAAATTTTTGGCTAAAAAACCAAGTGACTTAGCAGCAACTGGTCCGCTACCAAAGAATACTACTGTTTTTGATGTCTTTTTCATATGATAATTTCTCTAGTTCGCCCTTAGAGTCTAATTTGTAAAATGCAGCCGGGTTATTTTTTATATGATCAATGAAAAGCGTTCCTTTAGTGTGATCTATTTCATGTTGAAAAATTCTGGCTAAAAAACCACTGGCAGTAACTCTGAAAGACTGACCTTGCTCATTAAGAGCTTTAATTTTTACCTTAGAATATCTAGGTACTTTGCCATAGATGTCCTTTATGCTCAGACAGCCTTCGTAATCCTCGATAATTTCACCTTCTTTTTTTGTAATTTCTGGGTTAATAAATACCGTGAAGTTACGATTTTCTTTATCCTCAAAATTTTCTCTAATGATAACAATTTTTAGAAGTTCGCCTATTTGTATGCCAGCAAGAGCAACACCAACTTCGTGCTTTCGACTGTCCTCCCAGTCTAAGGTAGTCTTTTTCATGTCTTCAACGACCTTTTTTATTTCATTTGTAATTAGGCCAACTTTTTTTGATTGTTGACGTAATATATCGTTGGGTAGGGTGACTAGTTGCCTCATTTTTTTAGATTATAACTTAAAACATTTGTTTATAACAGATGAGTTGGATCTAGTTCATATTTCCAACCACTTGGTAACTGCTCTATTATTTGAGTTAAAGCAATGCGATTTTTAGATTTTACGACTAGCTGCCAAGCGTATGTATCATGCTGCTTCTCCTTTATCGAGGGCGCAGGACCAAGCACTTGAACTGCATTGTTTCTTTCGAGAGCTGACTTTAACACATTAGCTGTTTTTTGGGCACTCGCACGCCGCTTTCTTTGACATTCAAGCTTTAACACAAAGGTAAACGGCGGAAAATTATGTTTTTTTCTTTCTGCTAACTGATAATCCAAATAATCATCCCAATTCCTGTTTATGGCAAATGATAGTAGCTTACTATTTGGGTTTACAGTCTGGATTATAACAGTGCCATCAGTGTGGCCTCGACCAACTCTACCCACAGCTTGTCTTATTAACTGATATGTTCTTTCTTCGCTTGAGAAATCAGGGAATGATAGCCCCGTATCGGCATCAATTATTCCTACAAGTCCGAGTTTAGGAATATCAAAACCCTTTACCAGTATCTGAGTACCAATAATTACATCAATATCTCCTTTTTGTATTGCGGAAAGTTGCTTATCCAGTCGTTCATGAGTTAGGTTGTCACTATCAAATCTAGCTATCATAGCCTGAGGCAACAACTTTTTGAGCTCTTTCTCGATACCTTTTGTCCCAGGAGAACTATATATTATATCTGTATTATTGCAGTCGGGGCATTGCGAAGTTGGTTTAACCTGAAACCCGCAAGTATGACAAAGTAATATAAACCTGTCTTCATGCAAAGTAAGCGGTAGCTCGCAGTTTTGACATAGAGCATGCCACCCACAGTGCCTACACGAAACCAACCTTGCGCTACCTCTTCTGTTTATAAATAAAAGGGATTGTTTACCTTTCAATATTTGTTTATTAATACTAGAAATTAAAGCTCTGCTTAATGACAGAGAAAGAGTAAATTCATTTTTATTTTTTTTGTCGATAGTAGTCACTTTTATCTTGCTGTTAGCACTTGGTACTGCAAGTTTTTTCATGCGAATAATCGGGATATTCTTTTTTTTAGCAAAATACATATCAGTTAATGTAGGTGTTGCAGAACCTAGTATTAGTTTGGCGTTATTATTAATTGCTAGCTGTGAGGCAACTCTTGTGGACCTATATTTAGGATTATTTGTTTGTGTGTATCCATCATCGTGAAATTCATCAAGAATAACCAGTCCAATATTATTGGTAGGTAAAAATAAAGCTGAACGTGCCCCAATAATTACTAACGGATTATTCGACATAAAAATAGTCATCCAATTATTGGTTCTTTTTGTGGCTGGAATACCTGAATGATATTCAACTATTATGTCATTATCTAAAAAAGTAGATAACTGTTGTTTAATATGGGGTATAAGACCAATTTCTGGCACCAGTATTACGCAGGAACTGCCTCTGGATAGGGTTTCATTAATAAGCTCCATATAAACTCTAGTTTTTCCGGTGCCAGTTTCTCCGTGTAGAATAATTGTAGAGTTGGCTTTACGTATGTTCTCAACCGCATCTTTCTGTTCGGCAGTGAGTTTAGGATCGATTATTCGTTCTGAATATTTTGGAATGTCTAGAACGCGGTTTGCTTTGGGCCATGAAAGGGGCAGAAACAACTGTAATATGTATCCACTGCCTGAAGGGTAGTACTCATGCATCCATTTTATAAGTTGGGTTTGAGGTTTTGGTATTGGCTTGCCGTTGAACAAGACTTCATTAATTGGTTTCATGGCAATATTTTTTGGAGCAGTGACCTGCCTGCTTACAATGCCTGAAACTTCTTTTTTTCTTAAGTTTACTTTTACTATACTGCCAGGGTTCAATTGTTTATGAAAAGTATAAGTCAATGGTTTTTTACCATGGTATTCTTTGGCTTTTATCCAAATTTCATATGCGTACATAATCTATATTATAGACGTATACTTGTTTTAGGCTTGAAAATACGTTTCAAAACTATATACTAATAAATACTACGTTGTTCTAAAAACAATAGATGCTTATGCTAGATACATTCATAACATCACGAGTTAGGAGAAAAATTGTTGTCGTGTACGCAAAGTACCCCGACTTTAAAACGCATGTCCGTGGTCTTGCAAAACTGATTAAAGAAGATGCGGGTAATATTCAACGAGAACTAAAAAGATTAGAAAAAATAGGATTTCTAATATCTGAAAGACAAGGAAATACAAAAACGTATTATACAAATAAACATTTTATAATTTTTAAAGAGCTGCAAAGCATTGTATTAAAATCACAACGGGCAAATCAGGCAAAAAAAGCAAAGAGTTAAATTTATTGCTTTTTCTACTCTGTTATCGTAAAATATATAACTATGATACAAGTAGTTAAGAAAGATCCTAAAGAATCTACAGAAAGTTTGCTCAGGCGCTTTACAAGAAAAGTGCAGCAATCTGGCATGATGGCCATTACGAAGCAAAACCAATACTTTGAGAAACCGCTAAGTAAGAAAGAGCGTCGTGAACGAGCAATCATCAGAAACCAGCGAAAGAATCAAAAAACTAGTCGAACTAGATAACCAATATGCCGAACACTAAGCTTAAGCAAAAGATTGAAGAAGATCTTAAGCAAGCTTTATTAAGTAGAGACTCGCAAAAGGTTGATACATTAAGAATGGTTAAAAGTTCTATGTTGAATGAAGAAATTAGTCAGGGAAAGCGTGATGAGGGACTATCTGATGATGAAGCAATTGTGTGTCTTCAACGTGAGGTAAAGAAGCGAAAAGAAGCTGCAGAAATGTATAAAAAAAATAACGAAGACAAAAGAGCACTACAAGAAGAGCAAGAGCTTGAAATAATCCAGAATTATCTTCCAAAGCAGATGTCGGAAGAAGAGCTTGTGGGTATTATTGATGACATTGTAACCAACAACGGAGGAGAAGTTACACAAAAAAATATGGGAGTCATAATACAAAAGGTTCGTACTATGACTGGCCCAAGTGCTCAGGGTGTGGATATTGCTAGAATAGTAAAACAAAAGGTCAGTAAGTGATAGTATTTACTGGAGTAGCCGGCTCTGGTAAGAGTAAACAGGGTAAGATGCTTGCTGATAAATATGGTCTACCCTGGCTTTCGACTGGTGAATTCTTACGGATGTTGATACATGGAGAAAAGCGAAAAAGTATGCTTCAAGGCAAACTTCTTGGCGATAAAGAGATTATTGGTCTTGTTCAAAAAATGTTTAGTGTCATTGATAGTAATCATGAATTTGTACTCGATGGTTTCCCCAGAACGGTTGCTCAAGCAGATTGGCTTCTAAATCAAGCAAAGCATGGTCAACTAGAAATAGCTATGATCTTACATTTTAAAAAAAAAAAAAAAACAGTAGTATGGAGACTTGT
>JAGQMZ010000016.1 GCA_020428405.1 Candidatus Saccharimonadota bacterium
GCCAAGCCCCTTCAGAAATTCATAGAATTTGATACGGGGCAAACGACAAATATTCAAAAGAGGTGTGCAACTTCTACTACTAATATATGTACTATAGGTTTTGTGCACCTCGCCATAACTGATTATTCTTATAAAAGTTCAACGAATCATTAGAACTAGGCAAAGTAGTCAGCTCACTTGTTTTGACTACATACTCCTCATTTATCCACAGTAATAATATATATACTTTGACATTTTGTTAGTAACATGATAAGTTAAGTCCAGAGAGTGTTGTTAAAAACAAAAGAGAGATTTTATCATGGCAGATTTACCAGAAAAGCAAATAAAACGACTACGAGTACTCATCCAAGAGGCTGAGACGAGTCTTGCTGCTGCAAAAGAATTATTAATTAGCGTAGTTGGCGAGGAATCCTCAACTACTGCAAATCTAAAAGACGAGCCTATTGGAAAAATAATCGAAGGGGTTTTTGACGGCCAGGCAATGGTTGGTAGTGATGGTAAAACATACCCCGTTCCAGCTAACTACGCCTCCAAATCCAAACTAGTCCAGGGTGATATTTTAAAACTTACAATTGCTGATGACGGAACATTTATGTACAAACAAATTGGCCCTGTGCCAAGAGTGCAAAAGGTTGGCCTGTTAACTCTAGAAAGCGGTCAATACTATGTAGAGATTGATAACAAGAAATACCGAGTACTTCTCGCCAGTGTTACGTATTTTAAAGCTAAGCCTGGCGATCAAGTAAGTGTTGATTTACCTGAGGATCATGAAGATTCCGAATGGGCAGCGCTTGAAGCAGCCTTATAAAAACTACTACACTCTATATCTTTTAATACTGAGCTGATTAGTCCATAATAATAAGGCCATGGGGGAGGCTTTATATAGAAAATACCGGCCTAAATCTTTTGATGATGTGGTTGGCCAAGACCATATAATAAAGACGTTAAAAAACGCCATAAAAAGTGGCAGAATTAGTCATGGTTATTTGCTTTCTGGACCAAGAGGCGTAGGCAAGACTAGTGTTGCCAGAATTATTGCCTACACTATTAATGACACGCATTATAATGACCCAAACGCATCACTTGACATTATAGAAATTGATGCAGCTAGCAACCGAAGAATTGACGAAATACGCGAGCTACGCGATAAAGTAAATATTGCTCCAAGTTCATCTAAGTACAAAGTTTACATTATTGATGAAGTGCATATGTTAACCAAAGAGGCATTTAATGCACTCTTAAAAACGCTAGAAGAACCGCCTAAGCACGCAGTTTTTATTCTTGCCACAACTGAAGCTCACAAATTACCAGAAACAATTATTAGTAGAACTCAGCATTTTACTTTTAAGCTTATTCCAAAGAAAAAAACCACAGAACACCTAAAAGCCTTATCTAAAAAGGAGTCTATAAAAGCAACCGATGAAGCGCTAGAGCTTATTGCTCATTATGGGCAAGGCAGCTTCCGCGACAGTGTAAGTTTGCTTGATCAAGCTAGTGGCATAGAAGGTGAAATCAACGAATACTCGATCTTAGAACTCGTTGGAGCACCAAATAGTGATTATGCTAAATCGTTACTTAATATCTGCACTAACGGAAACTTAAAAGAATTACTAAAAAAAATTGACTCATATAGAAGCGACGGGACAAACCCAGCAATATTATCAGAACAATTGCTTCAGCTTATTCGTCAAAGGATTGCATCAGATAACAGAAGCTCGCATGATATAGAGCTAATGAAACGGCTTATTGAAGTTCCGGCCTCATATGATCCTGATCAAGCCCTTGAACTATCATTAATATCTTATTCTCTAAATTTTATAAGTCCACTGAAAAATCAATCACAAGTCACTAAACAATCTTCAGCCACGGTAATTGAAGCCTCGAAAATTCCTCCAAAAAAATCAAAAACCAAAAAACAATCAGATCAAAAATCTAATCTAACTGCAGAAGTATGGCAAGATGTGCTAAACCAAATTAAAAGCAAGCATAACACCTTACATGGAATCGCCAAAATGGCCGAGGCAGAAGTGAGTGACGGCACATTACGTCTTACGTTACCATACGAGTTTCATAAAAACCGTTTACAAGAAAAGGCTAATCTAAATATCATAAGCTCAATAACTCAGAGCATTACTGGTGATAACCCATCAATTGAAATTACTGTGAAAAAAAATTATGATAATAAGCAAAGTAACGATAGTGAGCCAACAAGCAATTCACTTGAGGTTGTTTCAAAAATTTTTGGTGGGGGAGAGGTACTAGATTAATACATGCCACCAAATGATGCACGTATTCCACCACAAAATTTAGATGCAGAGACTAGTCTTTTAGGTGGAATTTTAATAGACACCGATGCAATAGTTAAAGTTGCTGATACAGTTTCTGTAGAAGACTTTTATGATGAAAAACACGGTATTATTTATGGCGCGATAAAAAGTTTGTATGAAAAGCATAGTCCTATAGATGTACTGACTGTCGCAGATGGACTAAGATCTTCTGGTCAGCTTGATACCATCGGTGGAGCTGCATATCTTACAGAACTCAGTAATGATGTACCCACCGCAGCCCATGTTGAGCAATATGCATCAATCGTAAGTCAAAAGGCGATACGGAGACGCTTGATTAAGGCAAGTCAAGATATTACTTCTTATGGATATGACGAATCAAAAAGCCTACAAGAACTAATAAGTGATGCCGAGGCCAGCCTATTTGATGTAAGCCAAAAACACATTAAGCAAGATATTGTAAACCTAGATTCCATTCTAAGTGAAAGCTTTGAAAGATTAGACGAGCTACACAAAGACAAAGGTAAAATTCGTGGTATACCTACAGGCTTTAAAGACCTTGATGATATTTTGGCGGGGTTTCAAAGATCTGACTTAATTATTCTAGCTGCTCGCCCATCAATGGGTAAAACAGCCCTAGCCTTAAACCTAGCCCATAACGTTGCTACAAAAGCCGGCGAATCGGTTCTGTTGTTCAGCCTAGAAATGAGCAAGGAACAACTTGTTGATAGAATGTTGGCAATGGAGTCAGGTGTTGACGCGTGGGCGCTTAGAACGGGAAATCTAAGCGATCAAGACTTTGAAAAAATAAGTCATGCTATGGGAACGCTTAGTGAGGCACAGATATATATTGATGATACACCTGGTATTACAGTATCAGATATGCGCACTAAAGCTCGGCGAGAATCACACAAGCATCCAATGGGGCTGATCATTGTAGACTATCTACAGCTAATGAGCGGTGGATCAAGGTTTAGTGGCGACAGTAACCGAGTTCAAGAAATTACAGAGATATCACGTGGCTTAAAAGGACTGGCCCGCGAACTAAATGTCCCGCTTATTGCCCTTAGCCAATTAAGCCGTAGTGTTGAAAATCGACATCCGCAAATACCTCAATTATCTGATCTAAGAGAATCCGGTTCAATCGAGCAAGATGCTGATGTGGTAGCTTTCATATACCGCGAGGATTACTACAACAAAGACTCAGAAAGGCAAAATATAACGGATATACTAATTAAGAAACATAGAAATGGCCCGGTTGGCGGTGTAGAATTATTTTTTGATAGAGATAAACAACGATTCCGTTCGCTTGAATCAAAGCATAGTACACCTTTTGATTAATCTATAATTTAGATAAATGCTATACTGATACTTAATGAAAAAGATCTTGACGTGGGCAAAAGACAACTGGGTTAAGGTATTCTTGTATATTCTTAGCTTGTCAGTAATTGTTTTTGTCAGTATTTATAACCTAGAGAGCATTACGTCTAGTAAGCTCAGCTTACAAGAGATTGGTTCGCTCGAATCAGCAAAGACTATTAGTGGAATTATTAACAATCCGCTTTATGCTCCATTTAAAATTGTAGAATATTTGGTAATAAATATGGCTACTGGCTCAATTTATTTATTAAGGCTTGTTGCGGCACTTTACGGTATAGCAACTGTAATCTTATTTTATTTTTTATCGAAATATTGGTTTTCACCTTTAATTGCTTGGCTAAGCACTATGATGTTCGCAACAGGAACATTATATCTTCACCATTCTAGGCTTGCCGTAACATCAATCCTCGTACCATTACTGCTGCTGGCAATACTTTGGGCAACTTGGTACACCAATAAAGCAAAAAACTCCAATGTAAGTATTATTATATTTATAGCAATACTATCAACTTCGCTGTATGTTCCTGGAATTATCTGGTTTATCCTATTGGCATTATTCCTTCAAAAACGACACTTGTTGGCAGGACTGAGAAATTCTTCTTGGATATTTTTAACGGTGAGCTTACTGCTCGGTTTAATCTTCATACTGCCGTTACTTTATGCCTTTTATGTAAATTCATCCTTAATACTTGATTGGCTAGCTCTTCCAAATAACTTTAATGTTAAAGAAATCATAAAAAATATTATAAGAGTACCTATGGCTCTAACTATACAATCTCAACCAGATCCAATCTTCAATCTAGGCAGATTACCAATAATAGATATTCTGACTTTAGCTCTTATGGTTTTAGGCTCCTATGCTTACGGCATAAGACTGAAGCTCATGAGAACACGAACTCTTATTTTAGCAAGCATAATTTCATGGTTACTCATTGCATTTAACAAGATTGATTATGCCATATTATTACCATTCATCTATCTGCTTGCTGCAGGTGGTATTATGTTCTTGCTACAACAATGGTATAGTGTATTTCCTAAGAATCCAATTGCTCGAAGCTCAGGTCTTTTGCTGGTTATCATTGTTATAAGTATAAGTATATTCTATAACATAGATAGATACTTTGTGGCTTGGCAGCACAATCCAGCTACGGTAGAATCGTTTAACCATCCCGTGCCAACCAATCTGGTACAATAGAATAGTAAAAAGGAGTTAATATGAGTAAATTCGATCAGGCGAAAACGCTTCTGAAAGTTAAGAAAGTTCAGAAAGAACTACAAAAAGAAGTTATAACCGTAGAGCAAGGGGACGGAGCAGTAAAAGTTGAAATTAACGGTGAACAAAAAATTAAACATGTTTACATCGACCCAGAATCAGTTGATTTAGATGATATCGGCCAGCTAGAAAGGTGGATCGAGGACGCAATTAAGGATGCTATTCAGCAAAGTCAAAAATTAGCAGCCGATAAGATGCAGCCATTTATGAGCATGCTTGGCAATCTCGGTCTCTAGAAGCTAATGAAAGTGCTACCGACAGCATTACAACAAGCAATTGAAGCATTTAGAGCCCTGCCTGGCATCGGCCCTAGAAGTGCGGAACGTTATGCGTATTTTTTATTAAAAAATAATCCAAATATTGCTAAGAAAATATCTGGCAGTATTTCAGATCTTCATGACAATATCGACTATTGCCCAAAAACGTACGCCTTAATTGAAAAAGGTCAGAAATATTCAGAATTGTATACAAATTCAAAGCGCGATAAAACAGTTGTTGCCGTTGTAGCCGAACCGTTTGACGTGTTAGCAATCGAGAACACCGGTAATTTTAATGGGACTTACCACGTGCTAGGCGGATTAATATCGCCTATCGATGGAGTTGGGCCTGATGAACTTACTATTACTCAACTTTTTAAAAGAGTTTTTGATGATAATGTTAAAGAAATAATCCTAGCTACCAATGCCAGTGTAGAAGGAGAATCTACCGCACTATACATACAAAAGCAATTCGATAACTCTGATGTGCTAATCACAAGGCTAGCCAGAGGTCTTCCAATAGGAATAGATCTAGAGTATGCAGATCAAATTACCTTGACTAGAGCACTAGAAGGACGTCAAAG
Organism: Candidatus Saccharimonadota bacterium; assembly: GCA_020428405.1. Lineage (GTDB taxonomy): Bacteria > Patescibacteriota > Saccharimonadia > Saccharimonadales > JAGQNJ01 > JAGQMZ01. Next base: position 5,780 of record JAGQMZ010000016.1, read on the forward strand.
CATATGAGTAAGCTAAATCAATTAAAAGAGATAATCAATGATAGTAAATATATTGTGATTGCCCAAGCCGATAACCCAGATGGTGATAGTCTGGCTAGTGCACTTGCACTTGAAGATATCTTACATCGTATGGGCAAAGAACCTTATATGTACTGTGCCGTTGATATGCCAAACCACCTTAGACATCTTTCTGGATGGGATAGAGTCAACAAAGATATGCCAAAAACGTTTGATGCTGGAATAATAGTTGATACAAGCTCTCGTAAATTATTTGAAATTGCAGATAAAAATGGTGAACTACAGTGGATACTTGCCAAACCCCTAATCGTTATTGACCACCATGATATCAAGAGCACTATTGATGCTACGGTTAACTATAGTAATGTAAATGCCGTATCAACAGGTGAGGTTATTTATGATTTAGCTAAACAACTTGATTGGCCACTTACTACTAATAGTGGCAAAATGATAGCTACATCAATTTTATCTGACAGCCTAGGGTTAATGACGGAACAAACGACCCCAAAGAGTATTAGAATAATTGCCGATCTCGTTGAATTGGGCGTTAACTTGCCAGAGATGGAAGAAGCTCGGCGTGCAGCTATGAAAAAAAGCGAAGCTTTAGTTAGGTATAAAGGCAAGCTGCTTCAAAGAATCGAGTATTTTGAAGAGACTAGTATAGCGACAGTCACCATACCATGGGAAGAAATTGAGAAATATAGCCCCGAATACAACCCTTCAATATTAGTACTTGACGATATGAGATTAACCCAAGGAACAAAGGTGGCAATCGCATTTAAAACATACCCCAATAACCGAATCACAGCAAAAATAAGAGCAAACTATGGCTACCCAATTGCCCAAGCCTTAGCTGAACACTTTGGTGGAGGAGGTCATAAATTAGCCAGTGGCTTTAAAGTAAATAATTCGAACTTTGACTTAGTTAAAAAGGAATGTATTGAGGTTGCGAGTCAGCTGCTAAAAAATATGTGAAGGATTTAAATGATAATATATAACACCCTGGCAAGAAAAACTGAGCAGTTTAAACCGATCGGCGATAAGGTAAAAATATATACATGTGGCATGACAGTTTATAGTCATCCTCATATCGGTAATTGGGTAGCATTTATTTATTGGGATGTACTAGTTTCAGCTTTAAAAAGTGCCGGTTTTAATACCGAGCGAGTACAAAATATTACAGATGTTGGCCACTTAACAAGTGACGAAGATGCAGGTGAAGACAAAATGCTTAAAGGCGCATTTAAAGAAGGGAAAAGCGCCTGGGAAATTGCTGAAAAATATATTAATATTGCCACAACAGAAGCCCAACAGCTGAACTTATCTAAACCCGATCATATGCCCCGGGCAACAGAGTATATTAATGAACAAATACAATTTGTGAAAGAACTTGAAGGCAAAGGTTTAACATATAGACTAAGCGACGGAGTATATTTTGATACTAGCAAATTAAAAAACTATGGAGAGCTAGCAAGATTAGATATTGGTGGACTAAGATTTGGAGCTCGAGTAAAAGACACTGGCAAAAAAAATCCGACGGACTTTGCAGTATGGAAGCTTAGTAGTCCAAATGAGAAAAGAGATATGGAATGGGATAGCCCTTGGGGGATAGGATTCCCAGGATGGCATCTGGAGTGTAGCGTAATGGCAAGAGAAATATTAGGTGATCAAATAGACATTCATACCGGCGGAATTGATTTAATTCCAGTACACCATACAAACGAAATTGCTCAAACCGAAGCGTTAACTGGTAAAACCTTTTCAAACTATTGGGTGCACGTAAACCACCTTAAAGTTAACGGGACTAAAATGAGTAAATCTCTAGGGAACGTATACACATTGCAGGATATAATTAATAAAGGGTTTTCACCAATAGCCTTTAAACTGTTAATTCTAAGTAAACACTACCGTACAGAAGGTAACTTTACTTGGGAAATAATGCAAGCGGCGCAGAATAGACTCAAACATTGGCAATCAGTTGCTGCCCTTAAGTGGCAACCACTATCAAAAGAACCAAGTGAGGCTCTTAATAACGTCGAACAAGCTATTAAGCATGACATAACCAACAACTTATTAAATGACTTAGATACGCCTGCAGCTATTTCTAGCATCGATAAGCGACTTAGTGAAATATACTCAACCGGAATATCAAAACAAAATGTAGAGGCATTTAAACGTTACTTAAATGCTATAGACGGTGCATTTAGACTAGATTTATCTGGCCAGACAGATATATCAGTTGATCTAAAGAAGTTACTTGAACAAAGAAGCTTAGCAAGAAGACAAAAAGATTGGGTCAAAGCTGACCGTCTTCGTGATCGGCTAAAAGAGCAAGGCATAGAAGTTGATGATACGTCAAATGGGCAAATTTGGACAAGGTCTTAAGTAGCGATTTTTTCTTTATTTTTTGGAGCAATCTTATCAGCAAAATAAGCTTTAATATATATCCTTAAACAACCAGCAATCGGTATCGCCACTAAAGCACCTAGGAATCCCGCAACACTTACACCAATAATTGCCGATATAAATACTACAAGGGGAGTTAAGTCATTATATTTAGCCTGTATCATAGGTTGTAAGGTTGCATTTTCGATTTGTTGATATATTAAGAAGAACGCTGCCATAATAATTGCCAGTGGCAGTGAAACAAACAGGCAGAAAATTACAACGACAATCGCGGCAATTGTGTTTCCAATCATCGGGATTAAACCTATTAACCCAACAATTACAGCAAGTGCAATCGGATTAATTGTAACACCTAAAATGGTACTAGAAATTACAAGTGCGAAAAATGCAAATGTTGCAGCTATCGCCGCAATTAAAAGCTGTCCATTAACATAGCCGGTGACCATTGTGTACATATCTTTTAAAACTTTAATGCGTTTTTCTACTTTTCTTTCGGGCTGCATTTCCACCCACCTCTGGGTCCATCTTGGCCCTTCAACAAGCATCATAAATGTCATAACAAATACGGTAAGCAGTGCAATAATCCCACTTCCTACGGTTCCAGCTGTCGATACGGCCTGTGAAGTTATGGCTGAAATATTTTCTTTTACCTGACTAACAATATCTGTGTATACATCTTTAAGGTTATACCTGTCAATAAACCTAACAATTGCAGTGTCTTGGTTTTCAAGATCTTGTACATTGGTAGGTATTTCATCGAATAAATCTACAGCCTGCGAAACAAAAGGAGGTACAACCAATGCAAAGAAACCTATTAATATAATTATAACCATAAAATATGCGGCAGCAGTGCCCCTAATCCTACTTTTGCTTGGAATTTTTTTTGTGAACCAACTAACTGCCGGATTTAAGGCTATGGCAAGAAAGGCCGATACAAAAATAAGCTGTAAAGCACCAGCTATTTTACTAAAAAAAGCAAAAATTATTAATGAAACTATGGTTAGAATTAGAATTCTAATTACAGTGTGGTTACTAATGTTAACATTGACGCTAATTGATTCTTTTTTGCTCATTTTTTTCCTTACGATATTTTATCGCATGCTTATACATTGACAGTATATCATCTCCGACTATTTTGACATCAAATTTTTTCACAAGCATTTTTTGCATATTTAATAATTCACTAAATGACACTTGATCATTCAGTAGCTCATCAATTTTTGATGCTATTGCTTCTGGAGTAGTTTTTACCAAACTCTGCTCAGCATCTTTTAACACATAACTGTAACCGGGGTTATTACCGCCGATAGCAAGGCTGCCGCTAGCCATTGCCTCTAGTAGTACAATTCCAAAACTTTCACCGCCGGTAGAAGGAAAAATACTGATTTTTGAACTAGCAAGAAGTTCTTTTTTTTGATCTTCTGAAACATATCCTACAAATTCGACAATTTTATCCATTTTTTTTATTTTTACATATTCTTCAAGTTGGTGTCTTAACGGCCCGTCGCCGGCTACAGTAACTTTGATATTTGATAGATCTTGTTTATTGGAAAGGTAATTAACCGCCTCGAGGAATAACTTACAGCCTTTTCGTTCTACTAACCGACCAAGAAATAGTAAATCAATATTCCTAATATTATCTTTGTTATTTCCCCAAGCTGAAGCCTCGATTGCATTTGGCACAACCGATGCATTAATATTAAATGTTTTTTTCGCAAAATCCTTGGCAACATCTGAAACTGCAATCACTTTATCAAATCTATCTAATGACTTTTTTGTTATCAAACTCAATGCTCGATTCGATAAAGAAACGAACTTATCGTATGGGGCAATATGGAAAGTACCTACAACTGCAGTGGTGTTAGAAGCTACATTTATAACCCTCCCCGCTAATAACGGGCTAAAAGGCATCTGAACGTGAAGAACATCATATGAATCATCAATACTATTTAGCTTTTTTTTATCATGTTTATACGGTATTGTTAAATAGTTTTTATTAAATTTAACTCTGACATTTTTGGACATACTGTGTAAATTATCAATGTCAGTTCGGTTACTAGAGCCAGTTATGTAGTGAACTTCATGACCGTTTTTTTTCATCCATTCGCCAATAAGTAAAACGTATTGCTGGACGCCATCGCCAGTGTCAAGAGTGTCATCAATTACATAGCCGATTTTCATTTATTTTTAATGCCTTGTTTGTATATGTTTAAGTATTGAGAGGCAATATTTTCATAGTTAAACTGCTGAACATATTTTTCAGCCCATTTGAGCCATAAACTGCGCATATCCTCATCATTTATTAAAAGCTTTAGCTTTCTGGCAAAACTTTGTGTGTCTTTTACGTTAACTAATGATAATGTGCCCTTATCCACCATTACACTTGAGTAACCCGGATTGCTACCAGCTACTGTCACGGCACCAGCAGCCATTGCCTCTAGTAGTACAATTCCAAAACTTTCACCATAAAGGGCAGGTGAACAATATATCCTAGTATTGTGTAATAAATCTATTTTTGTCTTTTCATCTATAAATCCCAAGAACGAAACGTTCGATATATCCTGAGCATGAACGTAAGCTTCTAATTTTGTTCGATCAGGGCCGTCACCAGCTATTGTTAAGTTAAACTCATTGTCAGACTCTTGCAAAACTTTAAATGCATCGAGTAAATACTTTACGCCTTTTCGTTTTTCTAATCTACCTATAAAAAGAATACCTTTATTATTTCGTTTTGTTTTACCACCACTGAATTTCTTTATGTCTATACCGTTTGGAACTATATTGATTTTATCATCTGTGAGTGTAGAGATGTATTCTGATGCAGCTGAGGATACTGCAGTAAACACGTCAATATATTTTAAGATTGATCGTGTATACGGAGTAATACCTTTTTCGATAGTTCGGCTCATCACAGTATCAGGCAGTTTTGCATGAAATGTACCGACATTAACAGCATTAGATTTAATTAAAATTTGACGACTAATTATAGGCACCCACGGTTCATGATAATGGATTACGTCAAATTTAAATTTTTCTAACAATTCATCTATAGCCGCATTATCAAAAGTTACGGCAATTTGGGCAGTTGTGTGAAATGGTGATTTTATGTCTCTTGATTGACCAACCAACAGGATACCTTGATGTTCCAAATCAGCCACAATACCTTTTGGTCTAGGGGTAATAATATATGCTTCATGGCCCTTATATTCATACTCAGCACGAAGTGCCAGAACACTCTCCTGCACTCCGCCGTTTTTAAATATGTCATAGGGACAAACTAGTCCAATCTTCATAACTTATTTATAATTATAACAAAGTTAGGGTTGCTTAGATAATAAACGTCTGAGTTTTGTTGGTATAAATTCGGCCGCTTCTTTTGGGGTTGCCACAACTGTAGGGGCGTGGACTTTACTGTTTACTGGTATAACGTAAACTGCTTCATATATAATTTCAAGATGCTGTTCTACTCTATGATTATCAAAGTACCTATCAACCTCGGCAGCTACATGATGAACGGGAGAGCCTATCTGAGTATCGCAGACGTTTGCACGAAACATTGTAATGGTTGTATCCATATAGGTTCTTATATCATTAATCTTCCATAAAATTATTTCAAAATCTACTAGTTTTTTTCTTTCTTGTTCATTAAAGCCTTTTAATTTGCTATTTTTATCTCCTCCAAGTTTATATGTCAGACGAATTACCGGAGCATTCAGAATAAAGTTTTGCATGAACCATGCCGGTACTTTTCTGGAAAAAATACTAGCCATCACTCTTAATGGCAACTTTATTTTGTTTGGTAAAATAAAATCCTCATGGTGTACAAAACCGACTACACTTATAACAAGATCCACTTTTTGAGCTATATCTGGATACTTTTGCAACATTTTAGTAGCAATTAAAAAACCGAATGACATACCAATAATAGTCAATCTTTTTCGTTTATATCTCAGCTTAACAAACGCAGCCAAGTAATCTGCCAGGTTGTCAAGAGTTGGCTTAGATTTAACACTATATAAACTATCCATGCCACCAAAACCCGGTAAGTCTGGCATGGTTACATTACCATATCTACGCAGCTCTTCAGCAAAACCAATCATCCGTTCTAAGCTTGAATGATGACCATAAATCATTAAAATTTCACGCTTCTTCATTGAAGTGCTTGGCGCTTTAAGCATTCTTCCTTGTAAGTCATTGATATTTAATGGAACAATATAATCACTGGCAGGACTGTATTTTCTTTTACTCATTATTATTATGACTTTACTTTAAACATAATCAGGGGTCAAGAAGGTGTCTGATACAATTAGTGACATGACTATCAAACTAATACTTCCAGTGGCCGTAGTAATTGCCGTAATATCTGGCGCTTTTTTTTATGTTTCAAATAAGAATAAAGAATCAGACACGTCCTCAAATGTCACACAACCAGAATTAACTCAAGCCACAGAAGACAGTGCTTTTAACAAAACTCAGTACTCGGTAACAGACCCGTCAAGCATTTGGGTAATAGTTAACAAACAAAATTCCATACCAATAACTTATGAGTCAGCTTTGGTTGTTCCTGATGTAAGATTAAGACTTTCTGCGAATGAAGAGCAAATGCAGATATCCTCAGAAATAAAAAATCAGGTAGAAGAACTATTCACTGCAGCCTCAGCAGATGGTGTTGAGCTAGTTTTTGGTAGCGGCTATCGTTCTGGCAGTCTACAAAAACAATTTTATGATTCATATGTTGCCAAAGACGGTGCTACTGCAGCAGATACTTACAGTGCTAGACCAGGCCATAGCGAACACCAAACTGGCTTAGCATTTGATGTAACTTCACCAGAAGGTATATGCCATCTTCAAATATGTTTTAAAGATACTCCTCAAGGCAAATGGATAGCAAACAATTCATACAAATATGGTTTTATTGTTCGATACCAGGAAGGCAAAGAAGGTACTACTGGTTATCAGTATGAACCATGGCACCTGCGTTACGTAGGCACAGAGTTAGCCAATGAAATTTATAAATCAAACCAAACACTTGAGGAGTTTTTTGAGCTTAGGCCTGCGCCAAATTATGATTGAAGGTATTCGTCTTTAGAAAGCCGTTTTACTTCAAGTAACTTAGTAACTGTCTCTTGAATTCTTGATTCTTGATTAGCTAAGGTTGTTTCACTTTGTGACCGTTCAAATAACTCATTAGCATCATCAACTAACACAAGTTCAAAGTTCTTGCGTGCTAGTAAATCATCTGCAGCTTTTTCTTCGGCCGTCCATTCATAGTGCATATAAATTGGCATGTAACCGATAGTATCAACTTTTTTTGTATCTGGGTTTATATCCATTACGCCAATAACATTAAATAGCGTTTCCGGTTCTAGTTGGGAGTTTATGAAGTTACCAAGACTATACCAAACAGTTGCAACTCTACCATCATCAAGTGTAATTTGTTCAACCGGCTGCAGAACGTGTGGGCCATGGCCAAGAATTATGTCTGCCCCGAAATTTGCAACTTCTTGTGCAGTAGATTTTTGTAGCTCGTTAATTTCACTTGAGTATTCTGTACCCCAGCGCATGCTGGCAATAACAATATCTGCTTTGTCTCTCGCTTCAGTAAGTTGGGTTTTTGCAAGATTGGCGTCATACATAGTTACACTGTAACTATTTGGTGATGGCTCATTAGTGTATGTTGTGTATGAGACAAAAGCGAACTTAACACCCTTAACTTCAAAATATTTAACTTCGTCTCGTGCTTGTTCTGACTTGTTAGCACCAGCTACGGCTTTTACACCTGGTTGACCTTGCCAAGTATCAACAGAAGCATCAATGACTTCTTGTCCAAAGTCATTAGTGTGATTTGTGCCAGTATTTATAACATTACAACCAAGCCCAGCCATATCATCAGCAAACTCAGTAGGGGAATTAAACTTGGGATAACCGGTTATTTCAAACTCAGTACCGCCACCAAGAACGGCTTGGTTACAAAAGTTTATATCGCTTTCATCGAACAATTCTTTCATGTCACCGTACATCGGTGAATAATCATAGCTTCCGTCTTCTTGTTCGGCAGCAAGATTTATTGCATCGTGTGGTATGAAGTCACCGGTTGCAATAAGCCTAATTCTAGTTTTTTCTTCCTCGGATGTTTCTGTTTGCGTAGATTCTGCAGGAGCGTCTGCATCTTTTCTAAAGAAGAACATGTAGCCTAATACTAAAATTGCAATCAAAAGTATAATGCCAATTAATATCCACTTCTTTTTAGTTGGTTTTTCTGCAGACTTCATAGGTTGGTGTGGTTGTTGACCATCTACATCTTGCATGCCTTGTTTAAATGAGTCGTCATTAAAATCATCCATTATCTGCCTCCTTCCATAGCGCTTGTTGACCTACCCAAACATATTCCCAGGGTTCTGGCTCTGGTCCCTGATCATCAACACCTTCAGGGTAACTTGGAATCCAGCCAAATTTTTTTGCATTTAAATAATTTTCTTTTTTAAGCCACTCAAAACAAGTAGAAACTTTAAAAGACTGTACACCGTTACCACACACAAAATCTACAGTGTAACCAGTATGATGACGAGAATAGCCGGGAAGGGCGGCTTGCCTTAACACACTAACTACAGCATCGTCAGACTGGCCGGCAAGAATAGATGCATTTGTTGCCCCTGTAGTTTTTAATCTGTTTAAAAATAATTGTCTTTGAGATTCGATTGAACGATAACCAGAATTTAGTTTTAACGGAATATTTTCAGCAGTAGCTGCTCGCTCTAATTCCTTCCATGCAACTAGCGCCTTTGCCTGCAATAAGTCATCGCTGCCAACAGTAAGGCGTGGCTCATCGGCTTTTTGAATTGAGGCTACTGGTACACTTCGCAGTAAGTAACCGCGGCTTTCGGCAATTGTTCTGATTCGTTCGTCTACTACATCATCACCAGTTATTGAAGGAGGATCAGCCAAGGTGTCAGTGTTTGGGTATATAATTGTTTCATACAGTTGCTGAAACTCTTCTGGCGCGAATATCTTGTATTCTCCCTCAATGTACTGTGGTAAATCGGTACTGAGCTCTACGCCTGCCTGGGCCACAGGCTCCGGCTCTATCTTATTGTCATAAAATACCCAAGCTGCAATACCAATAAGGCATGCACCGACCAGAAAAGCTAGGATGTGGCCTTTTTGGTTAGATTTTTTGGATTTCTTATTTTTGTGATCAATAAGACGCATGTGCTTTATTATAACCTACAACCATTGTTTTTAAAGAGAAAACAGGGTACAATAACCCCTGATTTACGCATTTTTATAAACCAAATTTGCGAGGGGATTCGCAAATTTGAAAGGAACAGGCAATATAAGTTTGTCATTATTGGTTGGAAATTTATTTTGCAACCAATTAGGTAAACTTACTTTTACACTGTGACGCTGGGGTGTGGCCAAGTGGTAAGGCATCGGATTTTGGTTCCGACATTCGGGGGTTCGAATCCCTCCACCCCAGCCATATAGAACGCAGTCGTTCATTTGTGTCTTCTTGACCCTTGTTATTAGGGTCTTTTTTATTGGTTTGATTCTTCATATTTACACTCCTAAAATTTTACGTGTTTCTAAAACATTTTCGGCGATTGCTCGCGCAAATCTTGTATATTTAACAGATACGACACCTCCTTTGTATGTTATGTTTTCGAAAAGTTTGGTTATTATGACGCGTTTATGATCCGGTGAGCGTTTCATGTAAATTGAGGACGCTTTTTGAGACAGTTCTAGTAACACCAATTTATGCTTCAAGCGAACACCTG
>JAGQMZ010000017.1 GCA_020428405.1 Candidatus Saccharimonadota bacterium
TCCTCTGTAAGTACGTTACCTTGAGCATCAAGATGCACTGGGTTACCCCTAGGTAAAGCGTCGATTCTATCTTGATTAAGCTCAGATTGCAGTTGTCCTAAGGCTTCTCTATCTTCTTGTGATAAATTTTCTTGAGACATGTCATCAATAGCCCGTTGTTCATCCGACATGGGTGCAGGAGTATTTAATGTATCATTCATAATTTTATTTCCTTTTTATTTTTTATAAACACTTATATATTAGCAAAATACTTATGTTTTGTCAATGTTTGAATCAGTAGTTTGTACTACTTCTATGGATACATCGCCGCTTAAAATAGCGCCAATTCCATCTAGCATTTGACGTTCTTTTTCAAGTCTTCCAAATCCTCGTGCTATATCAGGATCATTTAAGTCTACCTGACCATCTTCGTTAGCAAAGCGATTCTCGAACTCTCTTTTATGGCCTATATGTTGTTCAACGTGGGCATTATACCAAGCTGTAATCTGGTTTATTCTCTGGTCCATTAATTTAATTATAACACATTAACAGATATAAGCAAAAACGTTTAATAGAATATTGCAAAAAGTGCTAATATGTACTAAAATATTACAAAAGGAGTAGTTTATGCAAATGCCGTGGAATCGTAATAGGCAACCAAAGGTAGATGTCCAAGTCCCGCCCGAGGTAGAGGAATACTATCAGTCTACCCAAAAAGATCGTCGTGGAATGGCGTGGCTCTTAGCATTTGCAACTCTTATTCTTACAATTTTGATAGCTGTGGTTATATTTTTTGTTGGTCGCTGGGCGTATAATACAGTATTTGGTGATGATTCAGATACAAACTCTTCTCAAGAACTTGACAATCAATCTGGAAGTGAAGAAAATCGCTCACAATCAAACAGTGATGACGGAGCCTCTGCTAGCGATGATGCATTAGAATCCCCTGAAACTACAAATAACACAGGTACCAATCAAGAAACTTTACCATCAGATACAGATAGCCAAAATAACTCAAATGAGTCTGGAGCGACTGGCGCAAATAATAATGCTTCTAATGTCCCTGGCTCAACTGGCAGCACAGGCCAAACTCCAACAACTGGCCCTGGTGACTCAGAAATCCCCCGTACTGGCCCAACAGAAGAATAATTGTATAATTAATTATAGTATTAATGCTATAATTAATGGATTTTACATCTGTTATTTAATGTCAACATAGTTCCCAGTGTAGGGGCCAGGGTGCTATTAAATATTTACTGTCTAAGCTTCGTTTTTGTGGGTAAAGTAGTTAATTTCGTTGACTATATCTAGCAATGCCTGAGCACGTTTTTTATCATCAGAAATATCTCTAGCCGATTTAAATGCTTGTGGAATTAACGTTTTGTTATCTGAAGCCTGAATCATCATCATAGTTGTTCGGAACTTTTCTTCTGAATTTTGTTCTAAGTGGTCAATGAGAGGGGATAGTTCTTGAAGAGCTTCCTGCTTTATGCTCAAAAGTTCATCATCATCAGATGATTTGGGTCTTGAATCGACTGGCATATTTGACTCAGCTGGCTCTTCTGAGACAGAAGGGGTTGAAGCAGGATCAGGCTGGTTGTCTTGTACTGGGGCATCACCGTATGTATCTGAACTAAATCCACCTGGAGATGGGCTTGGCACTGGAGGTACAGAAGGAGCACCACTTACTCCGTTGCTGTCTGAATTATCGTCATCAATACCTAGTAAGCCGTTGTTAACCGGCTGTGTGCTCATAGGTTGTACGTCATCGTGTTTGTCTTCATTTGTGTGGTCGTTACCAAACATACCACCCCCATTCGTTTTAAATTAATGATTTTCGTTTACAATGAATATAGTACCAAAATTATTGCATAAGCAAAAGCAATTTATAGGAGGAGCCATGCTAGACGATTTGAAGTACATACACCAGCGCGACAAGGGCGATGCGCTAGGGGTGGCAGAAAAACAATGGCAACAATTGCAGTATGATTACAAAATTGAATTCAGGCCAAAACAAACAATTCAAAATGTAGTTATTGCAGGTATGGGTGGCTCGGCCTTGGCGGCAACATACGTTTCTACTTGGCCGACTGTAGATGTGCCATTTGAGATTGTTAGAGATTATGATATACCAAGTTACATTAATGAATCTACGTTGTTTGTAGCGTCTAGTTATTCTGGCAATACAGAAGAAACCCTAAATGCAATTAACAAAGCCGAGCAGAAAAATGCAGAGATAGTTGTAATTAGCTCTGGTGGTAAGCTAGCAGAACTTGCTAATCAAAAGGGCTATCCGTTATACAAATTACCAAGCGATTTACAGCCAAGGATGGCTGTTTTTTATAACTTTGCGGTACTAGTTCGTATTTTAGTTGCAGCAAACCTGGTAGATGCACAAAAAATAGAGGAAATAAATGCCTCAGGTGAGTTTTTAAAACCAAAAGTTGTGACTTGGAGGCCAGATATAGCAACAGATAAAAACATTGCAAAACAAATTGCGCTAGAACTTGTTGGAAAATCGCCAGTAATTTATGCAAGCCCCAAAATGTTCCCTGTAGCTTATAAGTGGAAGATAAACATGAATGAAAACGCTAAAAACATAGCGTGGTGTAATCAGTTACCAGAGTTCAACCATAACGAGTTTTTGGGCTGGAGTAGTCATCCGCTCGATAAACCATACAAACCAGTATTTTTGCAGTCTAACTTTGATTCACCGCAAATTACAAAAAGATTTGATGTTTCAAAAAAACTACTTTCTGGACGAATGCCAGAACCAATAACCGTAGTTGCAGAGGGTAAAACATTGCTGGAGCAAATGGTTTGGACAATTGCGCTCGGTGATTTTGTTAGCCTATACCTAGCATTGCTTAATAATCTTGATCCAACACCGGTAGATTTAATAGAAAAGCTAAAAAAAGAGCTGTAAATATGCCTAAGCAAGTCACTCAAGATATAAAAAGCTTGGGTAATATTTTGGGTGTATGGGCGCACCCAGATGATGAAACGTTCTCTTCGGCCGGCATAATGATGCAAGCCCTTGATAATGGGCAGAGTGTTACGTGTATAACTGCAACAAAAGGCGAAAAAGGCCAGCATGGCAACAATATACCGGATGATAAGCTGGCAAAGGCACGTGAAATAGAGCTAAACAACGCCTTTAATGTAATTGGTGATATTGACCATAGGTGGCTAGATTGCGTTGATGGCGAATGCAAAACAGATGATGAGCAAGCTATCAATAAAATAATCGCAATTATTGATGAACTAAAGCCAGATACCATACTTACATTTGGTAGTGATGGGTTGACTGGTCACCCAGATCACTCTTGCGTTTATCATTGGGCAGTATCTGCAGTTAATAAATCAGATTTAAAACCAAACTTATTCTCTGTAATTCAGCTTAAGTCTTTGTACGACCAATATATGAAAAAAATTGATGAAGATTTTAATGTGTTTTTTATGCTTGAGGCTCCTAAATTATATAACGATAAAGAGTGCGATTTAATTTTTAAATTAAGCGATGTGCAGAAACGTAAAAAATGTGAAGCGCTAAAATGTATGATTACACAAACAAAGGCTATGTTTGATACTTATGAACCAAAATTCCTTGAAAACGCTTTTTCGAAAGAGGCATTTGTACTTAAATAGGTTTATCTTTTAGTCCAAGCAAAAAACCAATGTAGCTAGAAAGCAGATGCAAACCAAACCAAACTATAAAGATAGCTGTGTTTTGAGCCGGAGATAAGGTTACAACTATAGAACTAAGTAAGATTCCGCCAATAATATAGTCTATTTGATCAAAAGGGAACCACGCCTCACCTGCAGGTACGTTAAATTTACGCTTAAAGAAGCTTTCTATGGCATCGCCAAGCAGGGCACCAAGGCCCAATAATGCACCAAGCCAAAGGCTAATGGTGCTGTAATCTACGATTGTCGGGAGAGTTTCTTGTAGCCAAATGCTATTTGCATACAAAATTTTTTGAATAGCTAGAGTTATAATCGCAACCAATATGCCAAATAATAGCCCACGCCATGTTTTGTTATCACCAAAGATCCGTTTGCTCTTATGCGATAAGCCAAAATCAAGAGGTGTTTTAAACTTATTTAGGACTGGAATTTTATTGGCAAAAACTGGTGCAGCGTTAGCTAAGCCTGCCGGCAAAAAGAACCAAAGTGCAAAAAAAATCGTTTCAATCACGAACCCATCCTTTTTTAATTCGATTAATTTTTGGATATAACAAGGTTTTCATGGGCGGACGCTGCATGGACAATTTAGCTGTATGCAGTTGATCGGGTAAATTTTCTGGCGTTGGTTTTTTTGCTACATTAGCGTAAGCAGTTCCAAGTCCTTTTATGCCGTGGGCATCACTGCTAGCAGCCCCAGGTTTATTATAAATTCTAGCTGTCGTAACTGCTTGAGGTCCTTTATTCTGAAAAAAGGCTCGGCCGTTGTAAATCTCAATAATATCTACCTCATCAATAATAGATTCCAGACTTGTTTTACTGATTCCTTGGCGAACGGTTTCAAATGGGTGGGGAATATAAACCAGTCCCTTTTGCTTTTTTATAGCTTTAATAGTATCTTTGGCACTTAAATCTCTTGGAACACTTTCTGTTAAAAATAAGCCAATAATCTCGCCTTCTAGGGAGTTAATTTCTTCGCCAATTATAATTTTATCTCCAAGAGATTTTTGCAACTTTGTCGCAAAATCTATATGATTATGATCTGTTATAGCTATATAATCCAGCAGGCCGTTTTCTAAAGCTTCAGTATATTGCTCGGCAGTTATACTGCCATCACGCGATTTAATTGAGTGGGTATGAAGGTCTATTTTGTACATATTATAATTTTTGAGTTATTAAGCGGAATCGCTCTATTGCCGTCAAAAGTGCGAACACTGCGATAAATACCACAGAAACTTCTAGGTAGCCTGTCAGAAGGCCAATAATTAACGTTAACATGCGAACTTCAAATGTCATAAAGCCTGCCCTAAATGATTTATTTGTAGCATGATCTTTAGTTTTATTTTCTTTGATTACAACTTCACCCCAGGCATTTATATAACTTACAATCACAGATATTCCACAGGCGATAACTGCCCATACGGCAAAGTAAGCATTACCCATGCTTATAAACGCGTAGGCTATTCCTGTGTACAAAGCTACCTCTTTTACACGATCAGTCACAGAATCAAGCAACATACCCTTTTTATTGGTTAAACCTTGGACACGAGCCAGAGCGCCATCTAGAGCATCAAACAGACCAAAAATAATAAGAAAAAGACCTGCCCAAATAAAACTCTGCTGAGCTATAAGATATGCAATACCAAAATGAGCCACTAACCCTGTTACAGTAATCATGTTTGGAGTAATTTTTCCACCACTTGTTTTATTTAAAAATAGGGCTATTATTCTCATTTGCGCACGAACTGTCTGTTTGATGCTATCTAGCAATCTATTCATATGGACCATTATACCTGTTAAAATCTAATTATCATGAAAAGCATATTAACCAACAATCAAAAAGAGGTGCTTTTAACTGTACTGATGTTTAGCGCAGTTAGCACAGTTTTACTGTTAATTCGAATGCTTGTTAGTGGATCAGTTAGGCTTTGGTTTTTGCAGTGGAACTTATTTTTAGCTTGGCTACCATTAATTTTTGCTTTTTTAATATACAAACGAGTAAGGACGCGTAAAGATTTAATATGGCAAAATGGTCTGCTCGCTTTTTTGTGGCTGGTTTTTTTGCCGAACACTTTTTATATAATTACAGATCTTATTCACCTCCAAAGTAGTGGAGAAGTAGGTTTACTGTATGACACGGCTATGATTACATCTTTTGTACTAAATGGTCTGCTTCTGGGATATATGAGCATATATATCATTCAACGGGTCCTTAATAAATTTATTGAGCAAAAGTTGATATTTGCATTAATGCAGGTTGTACTATTACTATCGGCTTTTGCTATATATCTTGGCAGATATTTGCGTTGGAACACCTGGGATATAGTTGCTAATCCGGCCGGCCTGTTGTTTGATGTATCGGACCGAATTATTAATCCTGGTACACATGTACATACTTTTGTTGTAACGGGGGTGTTTTTTGTTTTGCTAAGCTCGACTTATATAGTTTTACTACGGCTTTATGCAGTAGTTGGGGCGCACGTTAAACAGTAGTCTGGTATACTTTTTACAGATGGAAGAGATAAAAAAAGTATTCGATACTGCGGCGCGCAATTGTTTTAATGAAACGGTTGATCACGATGTAGAACGAACCGAAGAAAAGTTTGGCGATTTTTCTAGCAATATTGCAATGAAACTAGCTTCGAAATTGAAGCAAAATCCTAGGCAAATTGCTGAAAAGTTAGGCGTAGAAATTAAAAAAAACGACAATTTTAAAACTGTTGAAGTTGCAGGGCCGGGCTTTGTTAACGTAACGCTTTCTGACGATGCATTACAAATTCTTGCCGATATGCCGATGCCAAAATTCTTGGACGGCAAAGAAGTTGTGGCTGAATACTCAGACCCAAATCCATTTAAAATTTTGCATGCCGGACATTTTTACACCAGTGTAGTAGGCGATTCAATTGCCAACTTGCTTGAGCAAGCTGGCGCGTTAGTTCACAAAGTAAACTACGGAGGGGATGTAGGACTACATGTTGGAAAGACTATGTGGGCAGCACTGCAAGATTTAGGTGGTGAAAATCCGGAAAAACTTCATAAGATAGTGAACAAAACTCAGTGGATGGCCGATTGTTACGTTAAAGGTACGGCTGCTTACGAAGAAGACTTGCAGGCCAGAGAAGCCATAGTAGTACTTAATAAAAAAGTCTACGAACTTCATAAAAACAATGATAAAGAGTCTGCTTTTGCAAAAATTTACTGGACATGTAGGCAATGGAGTTATGATAGTTTTGATGATTTTTATAAACAGATTGGCTCGCGTTTTGACAAGTATTATCCAGAAAGCTCAGTTGTCGATAAAGGTTT
This sequence comes from Candidatus Saccharimonadota bacterium, assembly GCA_020428405.1. Taxonomy (GTDB): domain Bacteria; phylum Patescibacteriota; class Saccharimonadia; order Saccharimonadales; family JAGQNJ01; genus JAGQMZ01. Next base: position 6,970 of record JAGQMZ010000017.1, read on the forward strand.
AGAGTTAGTAAAAGAACAACAGTCAAAAGGAGTCTACCAAGAGTCAAATGGCGCGGTTGTTTTTGACGGCGAAAAATATGGTTTACACACCAGGGTGTTTATTAATAGCGAAGGTTTACCAACGTACGAAACAAAAGAAGTTGGCCTGCTTTTTACTAAAAAACAAGATTTTAATTTTGACTTTTCGGTAGTAATTACCGGTAGTGAGCAAAAAGAGTATATGGCAGTTGTTTTGAAAAGCGTTGAGCAATATGCGCCAGAACTTGTAAAAGCGACCAACCACATTACCCATGGATTAGTTAAATTGGCAGGTGGTCAAAAAATGAGCTCTAGAAAGGGTAATATTCTTAGTGCCACTGATGTTTTAGAGGCATCTTTTCAGGCTATGCAAAAAGTTCATAGCAGTGGCAACAAAGACTCTGCGTTGGGCGCCGTAAAGTATTCTTTTTTAAAGCAAAGAATCGGCGGTGACATTATTTATGACCCAGAAGAATCAGTAAGCATGCATGGCAACAGCGGTCCCTACTTACAGTATGCTCATGCTAGAGGATATTCAATTTTAAGTAAATCTAATAAAACACCGCAAAAGCCAGCTCAACTTGAAGAATCTGAACGCAGTTTGCTTAGAAAAATAAGCGAGTACAACGAAGTTAAGGTCCGTTCAATTAATGAGCTGAAGCCACACAACATATGCAACTATTTGTATGAATTAGCTCAAAGTTTTAACCGATTTTACGAAAAAAACAGAATAATTAACGACGATAGAGAAGCTGAAAGATTATGGATTATTAAGCGATATATTAACAATCTTGCGGATGGCTTAAGTGTTTTAGGCATAACTGCGCCTAAAAAAATGTAGTATTTTAAAAATTTTGTTATACTAAGCATGAGCAACTTAAGGGAGGGTGAAATGGAAGTTTTACTAGATTACGTTTACGAACTTAACTGGATCACAGTTATCGTGGCGGCGTGTGTAGGAATGTTGATTAATGCGGCATGGTATTCAGACTCATTATTTGGTAAGCAATGGCGAAAGTCAGTAAAACTTAAAAAATCTGATACAGAGAAAGATGGCGTAAGTGTAACTTTGCTCATCTCTTTGATGACTTTAATTATATCTGCTGCAGCGCTTGGCGTACTAGTTATGGTGCTTGATCTATCTGGTGCAGTTAGCGGATTATTATTGGGTACACTAGTAGCTTCAGGATTTGTCATTACCAATAACGGAATGCACAAACTTTACGAACAACGGCCCTTTGCACTTTATGCAATTACGGCAGTCGGCGACATATTGACCCTAGCCGCAATGGGTGCTATCTTAGCTACTTGGTCATAAATAGGAGGAACCATGCCAGAATCTGTCAAAAAGACGGGTGGTAAGGTGGGCTCAAAAGTTAAAAACAAAGCAAAAAATAGCACGCAAGGTTTTGTTGATTTTCTTAGGTCTCAAGGAATAGTTGGTATAGCCATTGGCTTTGTTATGGGCACACAGGCAAGACTATTGATCGACCAAATGTCTCAGAGCTTCATTGACCCTCTTCTAGGGCTAATCCTGGGTGGCAATACCTCATTGAGCGAGAAAACTCTTTATGTGCAAGTCAACTCTGCTTCTGCAACTTTTGCTTGGGGTGCGTTTATCTACGCGGTGATTAATTTTATTATTATTGCAGCTGCAATCTATTTTATGTTTAAGTGGCTTAGGTTAGATAAGCTAGACAAGAAGAAGGACTAAAATGCCAGAAGATAAATGGCGTAAAAAACTTTCAACAGAGGCTCATCATGTATTGCGTCAAAAAGGTACGGAGGCTCCCTATAGTGGGAATCTGCTAAATAACACTGAGAAAGGTATGTATATTTGCGGTGCATGTGGCGCAGAACTTTTTAGTAGCGATAGCAAATATGATTCAAAAACCCCCGGATTAATGGGTTGGCCAAGCTTTGGTGAGGCGGTAAATTCTGGAGCTGTTGAGTTCTCTGAAGACAAATCTCATGGCATGAATAGAACAGAGGTAACATGCACAAAATGCGGCAGCCATTTAGGGCACGTTTTTGAAGCAGATGATTCACCTACAGGGCAACACTATTGTATAAACTCGGTTGCATTAAACTTTAAAAAGAGTAAATGATGCCATACGTATATAGCCCAGGCCAAATAAGTAGCAATAAATCAAAAAAGAAGTGGCTATTTGCCTTATTTTCAGTATTTGCGATAGGTATATTGATTGCTGGTGGATGGATGATTTTTAAGTCAGACGAAGCTGTTGCGCCAGAAGAAGTTGCTGAAATTAAGGTTGAAGCCGGGGATTATTCTTCTGTTAATGCAAAACTACTTTTTAGCGGCACCGTTGTGCCTGCTAGAGCGGTAGAAAACGAGGCTCGCCAAGCAGACGGTAGTATTAACTACAATCAACCGCTAAGCAGGCTCAGCACTTTTGAACCAGAACAATATGATGAATGGATTGTAGATATGGAATGCCCGATAACGGATGATAATTTAACCTACCAAGAGCAAGTAGCAAACACAGTTTTTAACTGCCGACCAGAGTTTTTAAAGCCGATGAGCGAGTATTTTACAATCATGAACCTGGCAAACAACCATGTTTATGACCGTGGAGCAGATAAGTTCCCTGATATGCAGAAGTATGTTCAGGATGCGGGTATTCAGTATCTAGGTAACCAAGATCCGTCCGAAGAAAAAGACATTTGCGAGGTTATGGCTATAAGCGTTCATTTAACAAAAGAAGGCAATGAACCTGCAGACGGGACTTTGCCAGTAGCTTTCTGTGCGTGGCACTATTTTGAGCGCGAGCCACTAGAGGGCGAAATTGATGTAATTAATCAATATGCAGAAATAATGCCGGTAGTTGGGCTAATGCAAGTGGGGCAGGAGTACCAAGCTCGTGCAGATGAAAGACAGCGTTCAGTTAGCCGGCAAATTATTGATGGCGGAGCCGAGTTTGTCATTGGTAACAGCCCTCATTGGGTTCAAGATTCAGATGTATACAAAGATAAATTAATTTTTTATTCAACGGGCAACTTCATTTTTGATCAACTTGATGAGGAGACTAATCGTGGAGCTAGCATAGAAGTTTCTATGACAGTGCCATATGACGAAAACATAGCCAAATGGTTAGCTTTAGGCGAAAAATGCGAGACACACTATGATGATTGCCTATCAAACGCCAAAGAACAAGGCCTTACAAAATTTACTCCAGGGTTTACATTCGGTTTAGTGGCGAGTACCACTGGTTATAGAGAGATAACTCAAAAAGCTCCAGCCAGTGTTCAATCTGCTGTAGAAGAGCGTGCCAATTGGACACAAACTTTGCAGCTGCTAGATCAGCAGTAGGCTTGTGCTTAAAACGTGTAGTTAACGTATAATAGGTGTCGTGACTAACAAAGATCGCAAGCCAACCAAACTTTTATGGGTTGATTTAGAGATGACAGGGCTAGACCCAAAGAAAGATGTCATCTTAGAAGTTGCGGCAGAAATTACAGATTTTGATTTTAAAACTTTGGCAAGCTATGAAGCAGGCATAAAGCACCCTAAAGAAAGGGTCGCCAAACTTTTGCAGGCCAACGCGTGGTATCAAAACTATCCAGAAAACCGCGACCACTTTATAAAAAACCTAGAAAACGGCAAAAAAATAGATGTAGTAGAGCAAGAAATGATAGATCTTCTTGAAAAGGAGTTTAAGTCAGAACCTGCAATATTAGCCGGTAATTCAATTTATAACGACCGCATGTTCATAAAAGAGTGGATGCCTAATCTAGACCTTAAAATGCATTACCGTATGTTAGACGTTAGCTCCTGGAAGATTGTCATGCAAGGCAAATACGACAAGCAGTTTAAAAAACCAGAAGTCCACCGTGCTTTTGAAGACATTCAAGGCTCAATTGCCGAGCTTCAGTATTATCTTGAGTGGCTGAAGAAAGAGGCTAAATAATGGGTGAGGTGCCAGGATTTAGCTCAGAGGAACCTGAAATAACAGAAGAGCAAATGTTTATTGAAGCTGGCTACGAACCAGAACTTATTGAGTCAAGTTTAGGTATTTATACGATTTGGTCAAAAATAAAGTCAGATAAACTAACACATGACGAGCCACAAAACAGTTGAAGATTACGTTTTATCTATGCCAAACGCCAGGCTAGATTATCCGTTTGGCAAGGATGTTGCAGTGTATAAAACTGGAGGAAAAGAAGACAAAATGTTTGCTTTGATTGCAGAAAAGTCAAACCCGGTAAGAATCAGCCTAAAATGCGACCCAAAGCTGTCAGAGACATTGCGTGAACGTTACGAGTCTGTAATGCCAGGCTATCATTTAAATAAAAAACACTGGAACACCATTGTTATTAGTGGCCAGCTTAGCTGGGACGAAGTTAAAGATTTGATTCGTCACAGTTATGATTTAGTCACAAAAAACTAAATAGCATATTGCAGGAAAGAGCAGCCCGACTAAAATGTATTTCATTTTGCCGGCGCGATGAGAAAACCTAGGTTTTCTCATTTAAGGTCAAGATTTAATTCGCCACAGTTACAATCTAGTATCTAAGGCTTGGCTAAAGGGTTATTAACATCCCACTGATAAGTTTTATGGGGCGGCGATTCTAACGCATGTTTAATCTTGTCTATGGCGTCTTTTTCTGGTTGGCTTGCCGTTTTATAGGTGTGACTGACCTCTTCTGCCAGGTGAACAATGAGCTTCTTGAACGTTTCTGCTGTTTCAGGGTATCTTTGCTGAATAGACTCAACGGATGACGATATTAATTGCATTAATGGAGTTTCAATAGATTTAAAATCGTTGTCCGCATGAGGGGGTAGAGGCGATTTATAGTTAGAAAAGTCGGATAATTCTTTAACAAATATTGAATCAAACTCGTCAGCAAACTTACTAATTTCTCTTTTGGCTAATACTTGTTCTTTGATATCGCCAAAAGTGTTTGTGGTGGACATAGAAACGTACTCAATTGTGCCAAGAATAGCGGTCTGTATGGTGTTCCATTCAGGAGCCGTAAACGAGGCGCGACCAATCATAAGGATGAATTATCTTGTAGAATTAACTGAACATTATCATTATTTTGTTTTAACAGCTCTTTGCCGTTGTCTCCAAGCTGCGTATATACACTTTCAAGGTTTTGCTGATATTTTTGTAAGTATTCAAGAGTTATTTGTGTATAAACCTCATCAAGCCTACCGTTTTGTTGTGAGTCGGCCAGTTCTTTGTCCACTTCTGCACTTGATCCTAAAACAAGCTCTTTGTTGTCAACTTTGCGTCCATTTTGTGCCATATAGTCAGCGGTTTTTTTTCTGTCGGTGGCAATAATGCTAATTATCATGGCTGAGAGTTTTCTAGCTTGACCAGAACTCAATTTATTAGAAGCTTTATCAGATATGCGTACAATTTCATTTTGCTGTTTAACAACAGGAACCAAGTTTTCAACCGGTCCGCTATTTCCGCCAAAAATTGAGAAAAACAGCACCAAAAGCAGTACTAATAAAATTGCTCCGCCAACAACTATAACTATCAATTTTTTCTTTGGGTCAGCAGGCAGTGGAATAAGGCTTTTCTTTTGGTTTTGGCCATTGTTCATAATAAAGTCAAACTGGCTTGAATCAAAGTTGCCAGAAGGCGGGTTAGGGGCTTGAGGAGTCTGATTGTTTGGAGGCATTTATTACATCATATCAAAGCATAAATGCTATCGCCAGAATGTTATTTATAAGATACAAATAAAAAAGAAGGTTCAGAACCTGCGTAATCCAACGCTGCCGAGCCTTCAATGCTTGTAGTATAACATAGTCTATCTTGTTAATTCAATAATGTTTTTGCTTTTGTCTATCAATACAATTCGCTCGATACTTTTAGCTAGTCGGAACTGGTAATTAAGCACGTTCTTTATTCTAGCAATATGTATTTTGGAGCGACGGGCATCAAACACAATGTTCTTGGATTGCTTAATACCAGTTTGCAACTGGCGTTCAATATTTCGCTTGCCAGTCCCAGTCGGGCTTTTAAGTTCCCATTTGACACCATCAATTAAGAAGTCTGGTGTCTTATGGTTAGAGCGCGAAATAAACTCCACGTCAGTCTTAAAGTGTTCAGCAAGCAACTGAGCAGCAGTCAGCTCATACCGAGCGGGTGACGGCTTAAGATTGGTTGGAAGAATAACGCGATATTTCGCCATAATATGACCTAGTATACCAACAAACCTTTTAAGCTCGCTGTCTCGGGGCTATCCTCTGTAAGTATCCTGCTCCAAATCTTGTCGGCTGGTTTCGTGGCTTGCTGTAGTTTGTTTGTAGTTGTCGTAGCGAATATAAGCTCATCATCCCACTGCTCATCCAAAATCCGCTTCATCTGCCGGTTGAGCTTCTTCTGACTCCGTTCATCTTCACAAATAGCCAGGATTGCTGGAAAGGGTTCGTCTTCTTGCCATTCATTGCCATCCTTGTTCCCGCTATCTTTAAAGTTCACATAGTTCCTGGTTTTCCTGACACCCACAAAGAAGGGTTTCGTACCGTCCCAAACGTCGAGGAAGTAGTGTTTGGTAGATGTTTCATCTTTGCTTAGTATCTCTAGGTGTAAATCCGGTGTCCAAGTGGGGTAATAGCTAAACTCTGCCATGTAGCTTTTGGAGAATCTACGGAGCTTACTGCCATCTCCGTATATATCCCTCAGTCTCTGAGATATTTCAGTCACGGTAATGCAGTGTCTTAAAAAGTCATCTGACACCGTTTTGTTTTTGTACAGGCTTTTGGTTGCCCATTGGTTGGTAGTGTTTGGTTTGGCTTTTTCAAGTGCCCGGGCACCTTTGGGAGTAATGAAGTACTCAGCTGCTCGTCCAGCCAACTTGTAGGACTTATCATAGCGTTTACCAATGAAGCCTTGGGCTTCAAGTATCTGCAGTTTGTTTTGGATTGCCTTGTGGCTCGGCTTGTCCAACGAACGAGCTAATTGCTTGCTGGTGCAAAAGCGGTACCAATACAACAGCTGCAGGGTTTTAAGTTGCTGCTTGTTTAGTGGTCTGCGGTACTTGACTGTATCCACATTGCTGGATTTAGTAACTAGTTCACTCATATATCTGCCTACAGCTCATTACCAATACCTACTATACTCACATTAAATCTACCGACTACACTGCTCACATAACCAGCTAAATTATCACTCATACGCCTAACAACATAACTCACTATACTCATACTTAGACAACTACCTACAGCCATACTTATATACCTACTGATAACCATACATCATTCATTTCATATCTTATCCTCTATATTTATATAGAAAGAGAGGGAGAAAAGGAAGAGGAAAAATATAGGGAACAACAAACTGAAATAGCTTGGGTGTCGGCAGATATGTTTATAAAAATTTTGCGAACCCCAAAAAACCAACACCTTTTTCAACTTCTAAAATCTCAGCGGGGAAATATCTCAAAAAATAAATCAAAAGGTGGTTGGTTTTTTGGACGGGGGTTTTGTTCAGACTTTTGTACTAAAATAGGTTCGAGCGCGGTTGTAGAAATCCGCCAAAACGAAACTTTTTTCAGAACTGTCGCCCAAACGGGCGGCTTTTTCTTTGGTACTATACAGCTGAAGCCAGATGTTTTCTTGGGGAGAAAGGGTTTTTGGACGCGGCAGGAGCCGCGCTTTTTTGTTTTCTGGTAAAATAAAGAAGCACACGATTCAACAGGAAAAGTTTTTTAATTGGCTTTAGATAGCCGTCCTGTACGATTTAGGCTTTTCCTGAATTGTGTGCAACAGGGCGGCTATTTAAGTTAGGGGGAACTATGCAAAGCCGAGAAAAATACTTTATCTATGCTCGTAAGAGCACCGATGTTGAGGACAAACAGGTTTTAAGCATTGAAGCGCAGATAACCGAACTTCGGAAATACGCCAAAGACAACCAACTAATGATTGTGGACACTATTATTGAGAAAAAATCTGCTAAAGTGCCGGGGCGTCCGAAGTTTGGATCAATGCTCGCCCGTATTGAAGCCGGTGAAGCCAGCGGAATTATCTCATGGCAT
>JAGQMZ010000018.1 GCA_020428405.1 Candidatus Saccharimonadota bacterium
GAAAATGATGTATTTGTAGTTGATATATCTCAGATTCTTGATTGTAGCGATCAGGACATACGGCTAGCTGAAGACGAATAATTTGTAGCACGCTATACTGTTAATGTGAACAAGAAGTTAGAGAAAAAGCTAAAAGAATTGCCAAAAACTCCTGGCGTATATTTTCATAAAAATGTCGCGGGCGAGATTATTTATGTTGGCAAGGCGGCGATTTTAAAAAACCGGGTTAGACAGTATTTTCAGGAAAGCAGAAATCGTGACCCAAAAACTGAGCTGTTAGTTCAGGAAATCGTAGACGTTGATTGGCAAGAGGTTGATTCTGAGATAGAAGCTTTGTTTTTAGAGGCAGAGCTTATTAGGCGCTACATGCCACGTTATAACATCATGCTGCGTGATGACAAAGCTATGAGTTATGTGCGGATTAATTTTAAGGATAAATATCCAAGTGTAACGTTGACTCGCCGACCGCTAGATGACAAGGCGGATTATTACGGCCCATTTTTGAGTGCCTTTGCCGTTAAGAAAGCGCTTAAATATTTACGCCGTGGTTTTCCGTACTCTACTCATAACCAGCTACCTAAACGGGCATGTTTGCAATATCATCTGGGTTTGTGCCCTGGCCCAGAGACTGGCGAGCTTGAAGAAAAAGAGTACAAGACAAATCTAAAAAAGCTAGTTCGTGTTCTTAAGGGTCAGCGCAAAACCTTGATGCAAGAAATCGAAAAGGAAATGAAGCGATTAGCCTCTGAATCACAGTTTGAAAAGGCTGCGGTTCTCCGCAACCAGCTATATTCGCTTAAAAATCTTGGCCAGCAAGTATTGTTCTCTGACAAAGAATTTCAAGACATCTCAAAAGACCACGCTTTGGCAGAAATAACAGAGCTACTTAGTCTAAAAAAACCACCAAGACGGATTGAGGGCTATGATATCAGCCATATGTCAGGTACCGACACGGTGGCCAGCATGGTGGTGTTTACTAATGGTGCGTCCGATAAGGCAAAATACAGAAAGTTTAAGTCTAGGATTAAAGGAAATGATGACTTCGCGCACATGAACGAAGTAATTACCAGAAGGTTTAGCCAAAAGAATATAGAACAATGGGGCAAGCCAGACTTACTGCTTATAGACGGCGGCAAGGGGCAGTTACAATCAGCATTAGATACTTTACATGTTAAGTATTCTGATATCCCAGTCATAGGCCTGGCCAAAAAACAAGAAGAAATTGTTATTAAAAATGACTGGCCAGCTATTAAACTAAATAAAAAAACCATCTTAAAACTTAGAGGTTTTAGTAAAGAGACCGATGATTTTACATTAGTGGAACTACCACATAGTTCAAACATAGTTAAGTTGCTACAGAGGATTAGAGACGAGTCTCACCGTTTTGCAGTTAGTTATCACAGCACCCTTAAAACTAAACGCCAAACATCTAGTATGCTGGATGATGTGCCTGGCATTGGTCCAGTACTTAAGAAAAAATTGTTAAAAACATTCGGCTCACTAAAAGGCGTAATGAATGCTCGCCAAACTGAGCTAGAACAAATTTTAGGAGAAAAAAAGGCCATTGTTCTTAGGCAATACATTAGGGCCGAAAAGAAACAAGCAAAATGATGTATACTCATTACACGTGAGTTTTACAGCAGATTTTTTTACCAGTAACCGAAGCAAACTTAAAGAGAAAACATCTGGGGTTATTGTGATACCCGGTAACGGCCAAGTGCAACGGTCTGGCGATTCGGCGTATGCTTTTAGGCAAGACAGTAATTTTTGGTATTTAACTGGCATACAAGAGCCTGGCATCGTTTTGGTAATTTCCAGTACGGAAGAATTTATTATTCTGCCAAAGCGAACAGCTATTCAAGAGGTATTTGATGGTAGTTATGATACAAATGAACTGCAAATGGTTTCTGGAATAGAACAAATATTGAATTATAACGCTGGCTGGGACAAGTTAGAAAAACTAATTTTAGATCAAAAAGTGTATATACCAACTGTAGAAGAACAGAATCTCTCTCAGGACGTGTACATTAATTATGCAAAAACTAAAACGCTTGCTAAGATTATCGGTACCGTCGGTAAAGAAAACACTAAAGATATTTCTGGTCAACTAACTAAACTTAGAATGATTAAGCAGCAACCAGAAGTTGAGGCGATTCAAAAATCTATAGATATTACGGCCAAAACATTCAGCAAGGTTATGAATAACGATTGGGCAAAAAAGTATAAAAATGAATCAGACATAGCAGCGGAATTCAATTACATGTTTTCTAAAGAAGGTGCAGAGCATGCCTACTTGCCAATAATTGCATCTGGTAAAAATGCTTGCACACTTCATTACATAAAAAATAATCAGCCGGTTGAACAAGACAAACCGCTGTTAATTGATGCTGGTGCCGAAAAAGATATGTATGCAGCTGACATTACTAGAGTATTTGCTTCAGATAAATTTACGCCTCAACAAAAAAGAATTTATAACGTAGTAAAAAATGCCAACGAACAAGCAATCAATATGGTAAAGCCAGGGGTAACTTTAAAAGAAATTGAACTTGCTACTGAAAAGTTTTTAGGCAGTTTTTTATATTCAGAAAAGTATATACCAAGTAAAGACCGTAAATATATAAGAAAATATTACCCACATTCAGTTTCTCACCATTTAGGCTTAGATGTTCATGATGTTGCAGATTATACAAAACCACTGGAACCTGGCATGGTGATAACTATCGAGCCAGGCCTGTATATTCCGGAAATTGGTGTTGGAATCAGAATTGAAGATGACATTTTAGTAACTGAAAAAGGTAGTAAAATTCTGTCATCAAGCTTGCCTAAGTAGCTAGCTTAGAATACAATTAAGCATAATCATGAAAAGTGCTCTTGCTCGTTTTTTAATTAGGTGGGGCGTATGTGCTTTGGGTTTGTGGATTTCCGCTGGAATAATGGCTGACAAAATTTCTTATCAAGACAGTATGAAGGTAATTCTAGTTGCCGGCCTTGTCTTAGCAATTGTTAACATGGTAATTAAGCCAATAGTAGTAATACTTTCTTTGCCAGCACTTTTATTTACGCTAGGTTTATTTATGATTGTTATTAATGGGCTAATGGTACTTTTGGTGACAAAGATCTATGGCTCTTTAGAGGTAGCTAATTTTTGGGCGGCAGCACTAGCTGGAATGATAATAGGGTTGGTAAATTATCTAGTAACTGCTACCATTGAAGAACGATGAGTATATATAATTACATCACCGTTGCATCTGCAATCTTAATGACAATTTTGATACTAGTACAAACAAGAGGAGCTTCACTAGGTGCCGGCTTCGGGGGTGGTGCCGAGGTAAACACAGTAAGACGAGGTTCTGATAAAACTATATTCCAGCTTACGATTATTCTTGCTTTTGTGTTTGCGGCATCAATCATCGCCGGCATAGTTGCATAGTTTATGATAAATCGAACAACCAAGTTACGTTGGCGTAGACGTTTTAAGCGCAGTCAAAGACAAGTAGAGAGTTTTTCTATACAGGCCGAGCAAGGTGTTGAGAAGCACTTTTTTAAACGTTTAAATAAACTTACTGATGTACGGAGGTTTGTTACAGCGTGGGTGCTATTGATTATCCTGATTGGTGCAGGATTGGTTGTTCAGGTCCGTGCACTGTCGCCCTATTACCAAACAGTAGAGCCCATTGAGGGTGGTATTTATACGGAAGGTATTTTAGGCGGATTTACAACCTCCAACCCAATGTATGCAACTAGTTCAGTTGACAGTTCAGTATCAAGACTGCTCTTTAATGGCTTGATGAAATACAACTCAAAAAATGAACTTGGCTTAGATTTAGCACAGAGTATAGAGGAAAATGCGACAAGCGATGTCTATACAGTGAAACTAAAAAATAATATTTACTGGCATGACGGGCAACCTATTGATGCAGAAGATGTAGTGTTTACGTATAGTTCAATTCAGAACCCTGATTCTAAGTCACCCTTAAGGGCAAACTGGCAAAAAATCGAAATAGAACAAGTTGATTCGTCTACGGTTAGGTTTAAATTGCCCCATCCGCTAAGTTCATTTCCGCACTTAATGACAAATGGCATAGTGCCAGAGCATATTCTAAGCAGCGTGCCAATCTCTCAACTTAGAAATGTGGATTTTAATACTACAAAACCTGTTGGTAGTGGTCCGTTTAAGTGGGATAGTATTCAGGTAAACGGCCAAAACCCGCAGCTACGCGAAGAGCAAATTGGCTTAAGACCATATGAAGATTATCACCTTGGAGAACCAAAAATTGATCGAATGATAATTAAGTCGATTCACGACGAGCAAAATTTAATCAAACAGTATAAAGACCAAACAATTGATGCAATCGCAGGTTTAAATTCTATTCCCGAAGAGTTGGTAAATAACCAAGTAATTGATTATAACTTTCCGTTAAATGCTGAGGTTATGACATTTTTTAAGCTTTCTAATGATGTACTTGCCGACCAGACTGTAAGACAAGCTTTAACCCGCTCTGTTAATAGAACAGAAATTTTGAAGGTACTAGGTTATCCTGTTATACCTGTTCAGAGTCCGCTACTTAGGGCACACTTGGGCTTTTCTGAAGATTCAATACAGCTTGGTTATGATATCGGGGAAGCAAATAGATTGCTTGATGAAGGTGGTTGGGTAAAAGGTTCTGACGGTATTCGTCAAAAAGATAATAAAAAATTAGCTTTCCAACTTTACTCTCATGACAATGTTGAATATTCAAGAATTGCAGATGTACTAAAGCGGCAATGGGAACAAATTGGTGCAAAAGTAGATGTTGTGCTTCAAGATGATACGCAAATACAGTCTACAATTGCACTTCATAATTACGACGCCTTGTTATATGGAATATCGGTCGGAGGTGACCCTGATGTTTACGCCTATTGGCATAGTACTCAAGCAGACGCCCGGTCTTCAAATAGATTAAACTTTTCGGAGCTAAAATCAGATGTTGTTGACAATGCTCTAGAGGCTGGCAGAAGTCGATCAGACGCAGCAACAAGAGAAGTAAAATATACACCTTTCTTAGCGGAATGGCAGAAACTTGCTCCGGCGGTCGGTCTTTATCAGCCAAGATTTTTATATGTAACCAGAAATAATGTTTACGGCTTGAACGAAGCTGTGCTTAATAATAGTAGCGATAGATTTTCTAATGTCCACAACTGGCGTATCAAAACTGGCCGTGTCACAATTCAATAAAAATTCTACAATTTAGAAAAGCTTATGCTATTATAATCGTAAGGTTTGATGATAAAAGAGACGATCATTTATGAGTAAAATTGCACATTATTTGCAGGAACATTTATCAGGCGAGGTAATAACCTCAAATGACGCACGTAAGTATTTTTCTACGGACGGTGGCGTATTTGAGCTTATGCCGGAAATAGTTGTTTACCCTAAAGATGAGGGCGATGTAAGAAAGGCAGCACGTTTTACATGGCAACTTGCTGAACGGGGCAGGGTAATGCCTATAACGGCACGCGGTAAGGGTAGCGATCAAGCTGGCGCGGCGCTCGGTAGTGGCATAATGCTGGTTTTTCCTGCTCACATGAATAAATTAATTGAGTATGATGGGCGAACCGGTAATGTTGTAATAGAACCAGGTATTATTTACGCAAAACTTCAGCAAGCACTTCATACGCATGGAAGGTTTTTACCACCGTATCCTTCTTCTATTGAGTTTTCAACTCTTGGTGGTGCTATAGCCAACAATGCAGCCGGTGAAAAAACTGTAAAGTATGGCGCCACAAGAGATTATATTAGATCACTTAGAGTAGTACTGGCTAACGGTGAAGTCATAGAGACAAAGCGCTTAACCAAGCGAGAACTTAGTAAAAAAATGGGGCTGTCTAATTTTGAGGGTGAGATATATCGTAATTTAGATAAGCTGTTTGACGATAATAAAGATCTCATTGAGAAAATTAACCTAGAAGTTACTAAAAACTCAGCCGGCTATGACATTGTTGACGTTAAAGAAAAGAAGACGTTTGATTTAACACCTCTAGTTGTTGGTTCTCAGGGAACATTAGGGATCGTAACAGAAGCCACAGTATCAACCGAGCCTTATAATTCGCAAACCTCACTAATAGCCGCATATTTTGATGACATATCAGTTGCTAAAGACGCCGTTTTGGAACTTCGTAAATTGCCAGAAATGCCTAGCGCATTAGAGATGGTAGATAAAAATCTGCTTGATTTTATTGATGAACACAATCCAAATCAATTAAAGGGGATTGTGTCTAAGCCATACCATAAATTAATTGTTTTAATAGAATTTGACAATAACAATGACCGCCTTCGTAAAAAGATGGTAAAACGGGCTATCAAGATTTTAAATAAGCACGGGGCAGAATATCAGCTAGAAACTAAAGAAGCAAATAAGGAAAAGTTATGGAAGATTCGTCACAGCGCGGCAGCAGTTATTACCCATACAGAGGGCAACAAGAAAGCCTTGCCAATTGTAGAAGACGGTATTGTTCCGGTTGATAAATTCACAGAATATATTAATGGAGTCTATGAAATTTTTGATAGAAATAAATTAAAGATTGCCCTTTGGGGCCATGCTGGTAACGCCAATATTCATATGCAACCTTTTCTAGACCTTTCGCAGGTTGGAGACAGGCAAAAAGTTTTTAGAATAATTGATGAATATTATAATCTGGTTATCTCGCTTGGCGGAAGCACAAGTGGTGAGCATAGCGACGGCAGACTAAGGGCGCCGTATCTGTCTAAGCTTTACGGAGAAGAAGTTTATGGCCTATTCAAAAAAATAAAACATATTTTTGACCCTTACGGAACATTAAACCCAGGCGTTAAAATTGATGTTGGCGTAGAAGACATCAAACCATTACTGCGACACGAATACTCCATGGAGCATCTATACGATCATCTTCCAAGAACATAACCTCACTCTGTTAAATCTTGTTTATTGGTGCCAAAAATTGTAATATGTTAGCTACCTCTTATAGAAGGATAACGTCGGTTAAGGTAAGGGCGAGTGGCGGAATTGGTAGACGCGCAGGCTTGAGGGGCCTGTGGGAGCAATCCTGTGAAGGTTCAAGTCCTTTCTCGCCCACCAAGGAATCAAGTCTGCTTTGGCAGAATACATTCCTTGTAGCTAGAATATTGATTTGAACCGTAAAGGTTAGTCGGGCGCGCAGTACCGGCGCTGTCCTTTCTCGCCTACCAACAAATGAGTAGCTCGGTCGGGATGTTTTTGGTCAGTAATAGGTAGATTTTGGCTGTAAAAGGTTAGTTTATCATGTAAAACTACTTCTTTTCTTAATTTCTAGCATGGGCTATACTTGATTTAAGCTTAAGGGTAACAACTGTTTTATGAAAAAAATATTACAAAAGCTGAGTACAAAGCAGGTAATTTTTATCTCAGCTTTTGCAGTAGTTGGTGTTGGTCTACTTATTAATTCATTTGCGGCTACAGGTTTTCTTAGTATTGAGCCAGAGATGGCAACAAATATATCTGGCTGCGCACAGCCAGTAAGTGATAATAGTGCGTCTGATGGTGAGTACGTCCAGTTTGGTAATGGTGCTAACTGTGGGCTCGACCACTCCGGCAAAACCATCCCTGCTCACAACTACCCGGTGCCTTCAGATGCTATCTTTATATCACCTGCCGGAAGTGACAAAACCAGTAATTCCCCAGACGGCAATGACTCTAACAGTGGGACTTCGGTAAACACACCAGTTAAATCTATTTCCAGAGCCATATCTCTAGTATCGTCAACAGGGAGAAAGACTATTGTAATGCGTGGAGGTGAATACCGCGACTGGCATACAAAAGGTGGCGGTAAAGATAAATCAGTATACTATGAGTCTACGAGTTTTACTTTACAAGCTTATCAAGACGAGTCACCTTGGTTTAATGGTGCTGATATAGTAAGTGGCTGGAAGTCCGACGGTAATAATCGATGGCGTCTTGATGATTGGAATACGCCAGACTTCTGCACAGCGGGTAAATACTACAACTCAATAGAAGATGGTAAGCCGCCATTCTATCCAACATGGAATCCTGATGTAACAGTTAGGTCTATCTGTGGCTACGCTGACTCCTTTAGAAATAATACCAACGTGGCTGGCGATCCTCAAAATGTCTTCATAAATGATACTAAGCTAGATCAAGTGCCAACTCTGGCTCAAGTGTCTACTAACAGTTTCTTCTACGATTGGTATAACAAAAAAATGTATATTGGCCAAGACCCAACTGGCAAAAAAGTCGAACTTAGCAGACGTACCCAAGCTCTAATGCTTAATAAAGGTGAAGATGGAGGGCAGTACGCAATCAAGGGGATAGGCTTTAAGCGTTACGCTAGTGGTGGTTGGGATGGCTCATGGGATCAAAACTGGACAATTGCCGGCACAGTTTTTGTTAATGAGCCAAAAAAGCCGATGCTTGTAGAAAATTCCGTTTTTGTGGATAATTCTGCTATAGGATTAAGTTTTTCTCAGCCAAGAAATGTTAAAATAACTAACTCTGTCTTTGCCTACAACGGCTACTCTGGCCTGCATGCTAACGGCAGTCGTACAGCTGCAGATGGTGGACGTGATGACTTAATTGTTGAAGGCAACGTGTTTAATGGCAACAATGATGAAAACAATGACACTAAATGTAGTCAAGCTTGTGGAGCTGCTAATGTCAAGCTTAATAATATGGTTGGTACTACTATCAGAAACAATATTGCTAATAATGCTCCTGCCGAAGCTCCTGGACTATGGTGTGATGTCCACTGTAGTGACGTCAATATAGTCAATAATGTAACACAAAATAATGGTGGAAACGGAATTTTCTACGAAATTTCCAGAGATGGTGTGATTGCCAATAACCTAGTGGTTGATAACGGAACAGATAACATTTCTGTAACTTCAGCCAGAGTAAAAATATACAACAATACAGTCATATTCAATCGGCCACAGGGTTCTATTGCGAGAGGTATTGAAGTCTTTGATGATGATAGGTGTGCAGTTTGCTGGAATGATCCAGGTATTGGTCCTGATACAAAGAATATAGAATTAGTTAATAATATTGTGGTGGCTAAAAGTAATGCCGAACTAAGTGTAAATGTAGACAACCGAGAAGCAGTTGGAAAGTATGCTACTCCTACAACTACGACAAATACAAAGACATCAGAGTTCTATGATAAATTTGATTACAATGCATATCACCGTACGTCTTCAGACAATGAATTATATGTTTGGAGGTATGACAATGGAACTACTGACTATCACATAAAATCAACAGCATCCTTTACCAGTAAAACAGGCTGGGATAGTCATTCGCTAGACTTAAGTGGTAGTAGTGACCCATTCTTTGTAGACATAAACAACGGTGACTATAGAGTAAGGCAAAATAGCCAGGCCTATAATACAGGCCAACCATTACCGAGTGATGTAGCTCAATTGATTGGTGCACAAGCAGGGCAGCCGATATCGCGTGGTGCCATTAGCTGGCCGAGTTTCTAGCTAAAAATAATGTTTTTGTAGATTGGTGCTGTGTGGGTGGCGACTCAGTGGTAACAAAAATACCCCTGTAAATTAGCTCAAAAGCGGATTTAAATCCGCTTTAACTCCGCTTTCTGCATTATAAATGTTGGCATTATCTAAGAGAGAGTCTCTTGTTTAAAATAAAGTATCTTGTTGATAGGTTTCGGTTTGCTCAGGTAATTTGGTTTCATAGTCTAGCCTAGAAGTATCACTGTTTAAGATTTCTTCTGCGGTTAATTTAAACCAGCGAACTTCGTAGTCTGGCTTATCTGTATACTCTGTAATACTTGTAAGACCAAATAAATGTAACATTTCTAGGTGATATCCAGGGTGATCATAGCAGGACGAGGCAGCATGCAAAGCGCCAACTTTAAACCGCTCCACGACGCGTTTTTGTATATCTTTAGGTGCATCAGAGAATGATAATAATATGCTTCTGTCATCTTTGCCTGGTCTGAGGTTCATTTTATTGGTGCCATTGTCAAAAATCATTAAATCTCTAGTTGCACTAACAGCGCTTTGGGCGGCCATTTCTGCGTAAGCTAGGTTAAATTGTAGTCGCATAGTTTTAAAATATTCTTTTTCGTTTCCTTCTAGGTCTAGCTGGCTTACTTGATGAATTCTTTCTAGGAATATTAAAAAATGTTTTTCCCGAACAGCGCTGTCATTAGCTAGTTTTGGGTCTAAAAATGTCCAGCTATGGTTAAGCGCATCCCAGATATGCAGGCCTGTTGCAAACACTGCGGTTGTTTTATATTTTGCATCACCAGTTTCTTGGTAAAGTTCTAAAGCGCTATCTATAGCCGGTGCCCAGTAGCTGTGCTGCAAAAAAGCATTAAGTCGGTCTGGTTCGTTTTCTGGCAGCTCTTCACCAGTAAATTTTTTATATGTCCAAATTGCGCCCCTATAGCGCATTCTGAAGTATTCATCACGGAGTACATATAACTCATTATCTACGGCATATTTACCACGGTTAGTATCTGTGTCTGCATTTTGGGCATCTTCTGAGACATGCTGTCTAAACTCATCCTCTGGAGGCCAGGGCATAATAAAATCATTATCATGAATATGAGGGCGTTCAGCTATAAATTCTATTTTTTCACCATCCATGGCATGATTATACATTTTGCAATTATAAAAAAGGGGTGTTTAGTTGAAATTACTACGTTTTTAGGGTATTATTTGTCGGTAACTTTTTGACGTGGGCTCTTAGCTCAGCTGGCTAGAGCGCTTGTTTTACACACAAGAGGTCACAGGTTCGAGTCCTGTAGAGCCCACCAATATCGAACCCGAAAATGTTATACTACTTTGTATAACTATGAAGAAGACAGAACAAGATAAGGCAAAAAAGCTTAGAGAAGCGGGCTATTCACTTGGCAAGATTTCTAAAGATTTGAATGTTTCAAAAAGCAGTGTTAGCAGATGGGTAAAAGACGTTAAGTTAAGTAAAAATCAACTTAAAAAACTAACAAGTAATTCGCATACAACAGAAGTTATTGAGAAACGAAGAAACTCTCGTATCAGAAATGAAGAACTCGCTAGAAATAAAGTAATTGAAGCCGCCAAGAACTCTATTGAATCTATTAGTGACGAAAAATTACGGTTAATAGGCACGATGCTGTATTGGGCAGAGGGTGGAAAAACACAAAGGCTTGTACGGTTTTCAAATGGCGATCCTGACATGATAAAGGTCATGATGAAGTTTTTTAGGAAAGTTTGTAGTGTTCCTGAAGAAAAGTTCAGAGGCTATATTCATATACATCCTCATCTTGACCATGTTGCAGCTGAAAAATATTGGTCGAATATATCTAAAATACCGCTGTCTCAATTTTTTAAAACGTACAGAAAGAAAAATATATCAAGTAAAAGTAAAAAAGATTCTTTGCCAAACGGCGTTTTTGATATTTATGTTATGGACTCTAGGCTTTTTCTAGAAATTGTAGGCTGGTCAAAGGGTATATTTAAAAACTGTTGAGTAATTTACATTATTATATTATAGTCAAGCTTCGGCGTTGTCGGTAGTTAAATTTTTTTAATTTTTGGAGAATAAATATGGCGATTCCAAGTGAGCTTGGTTTTGAAAATAACGAAGGTGTTGAGGTATATCTGCCTTTTGCGCTTGCATTAGAACAAGGAAAGATTAACCCTACTCAGGTAAAGGTTCATAATCCATCAGATGCTGCAATTATGGTTGCCAATGGGACAATGCCGGAACAGGGCGGGATCATTGAGCTTAGTGGTGGATTGGGCGCAATTGATCTTGTAGGTGCGCGGTTAGACGGAAACAACGTGCTTATTAACCCTACACCAAAAGCTGCAGTCAATAATCAGACAGACAAAATTGAACGTGAAGGCTACAGTGTTTTGACATTTCCTGAGGGAGATAAATTAAGAATATTTGCGTATGCAATTGAGTCACGACGGGATTTCTCGCGCAGTAATTTGGGTAGGTCGGCGTTAGTTAATACTTTAGGTTTTGATTCGATAGATCTTGAGCTACAGGATATTGATGGCCAAGCTGGCTCATTGCATGCAAAACTACGA
This sequence comes from Candidatus Saccharimonadota bacterium, assembly GCA_020428405.1. Taxonomy (GTDB): domain Bacteria; phylum Patescibacteriota; class Saccharimonadia; order Saccharimonadales; family JAGQNJ01; genus JAGQMZ01. Next base: position 12,056 of record JAGQMZ010000018.1, read on the forward strand.
AGCCGATTTTTTTAGATTGAATTGTAGCCATAGATTTTTTACACTTGTATTTATCAAGGAGCTATAAAATGACATTGGAAGAATATCAAAAACAAGTTGACAACTGGGCTCAAACACTAGAAAAACCATATTGGTCGCCACTATCCCAAATGGCACGTTTGATAGAAGAGGTAGGGGAGTTGGCTAGAATTTACAATCATAAGTATGGCGATAAAGTAAAAAAACCTTCTGAATCACCAGATGATATTGAGGATGAAATGGGCGATATTCTTTTTGATCTTATGTGTATGGCGAATGTTGAAGGGGTTAGTCTTTCAAAAGCTATGAACAAGGTAATAAATAAGTCGTTAACTCGTGATAAAGATCGTTTTAAAAAGAAAACAAAAGATTGAAAAATTACCCCTGATAAGCTATGCTAAAAACTGTCTTCCGTGCGCCAGTATAAGTGATCCCCAACTTGAGGGGATTCAAGTTGGGGCATAGGAGATAACTTTGTTTATTGCTATAAGGTTTATAGTAGCTTTGCTTCTATAAGCAGTTGCAGCAAACAATCACGTAGTGACGTGGCTCTGTAGCTCAGTTG
>JAGQMZ010000019.1 GCA_020428405.1 Candidatus Saccharimonadota bacterium
AAGGTTTATGCGCAAACGGCAGATGATATTCAACAACGAATTGAAAAATATAAAACTCAGTTACCAGAAGAACCTACAAAATCCGTTCTAGACCGCTTAAAGCTGCGCTGTAGTGTTTCGCAAACAGCTTTAAAAAATGTTCAAACAAGAGTTGAGCCTGTTCAAGAAAAACGCGTAAACGCCTATAAAGAGGTAAACGCTGCCTTAACAGAACTAGTTACAGTACTAGAGGAAGCAGATATAGATGTAACTGATCTAAAAGCTCAAGCAACTGTTTTTAAAGAGAAAACTGATGCTTTGGTAGTTGAAATTGACGCATACAAACAAGCAGTTAGTGATGCCGCAGAACTTGACTGTAATGCCGATCCGTTAGCTCTAACAGCAGCAATTCAAGAAGGGCGTAATAGATTGACAACAATAGTTAGTAGCGTGCCAGATATTAGAGAGCATGTTGATAACTTGCTAAAACCAAGTTTACAAAAGGTAAAAGCTGATTTGCAGGTTCAACAAAATGCAGAACAAGCCCCAGCAACTGACTCAACAGAAGTTCCAGCAACAGAACAAGGAGCAACAGATGCAACCCAATAGATCTGAAGATAACTCTCAACCAGTAATGGATGTGCAAAGACCAGCCCCATCCGCAGGTGGTTCTGGGCCACAAGTAATTAAGCCAAATAGTAAGTCATTAAATAGGCCAGCTACTATGGAATATACGCGCCCAAGAATGGATAGCCCGCCGTCAGAGCCAAGTATGGGTACGGGCTCAGGTTTTTCAGGCGAAGACCCAAGTAATTTAGCTAGTTCACAAGATAGCGGCAATAAATCTAATAAACCAAAGAAGTCAAAGAAGATTTTTGCCACAATTTTAATTATCATTGGAGTATTGGGTATTGCCGGTGCGGGTGTTTATTTTTACATGACATACCAAGAAGAAACACCAGAGCCAGTAGTTGAAGCTCCCGTAGAGACAGAAACAGAAGAACAAGCAATTGAGGCCACGCCAGAAGGCGTAGATGCCACAATGGAAAAGATCGATAACTCCTTGGGCGAGCTTGATGATACTGAAGACTTCCCGCCAAATGAAGTTAGTGATGATTCGCTTGGTTTGTAAAAATCACAAACACTAAAAACTAGTATTTTTTTGAGACTTTTTATTACGGTATAATACTGCACGTGCCTTTAATAAACCGTGTAGAACATGACTTAATTGATGCTGAATTTCTCCAACCGGTAGATTTAGTTATTACAGATGGTGACGGCACACTTTTTAGACATAATTCTGTTGATTTACTTCCTGGAGCAGAGGATTACATTAGTAATTTAAAACCAAACCACCTTGCTTTGGTATCAGCCAATCCCGACAAGGCTCTTGCATATGCCAGGGCTGATGTAATTTGCGCCGACAGCGTAAGCATTCCAAGAGTTAAAACATGGGTAAAATGCGGCCTGTTTCATCATGCTATATCAAACGTGCTTGATAAAGAAGATGTTGAAATGGCAGCTGTACTAGGGAACAGGTGGATGATGGATGTAGCTTTGGGTCGCCTAGCATTATTTAGAAGAAATATACCAAATAACTACGGAGTGTTTTTTAGAGTTGAGCCAACAAACGAAAAGTTTGATGAACTTGTTACCGGCCCGTTAGAGAACTTGGGAGCGTTTATAGCAAAAAATACTCGGCTGGATACTTTTATCAGGCCACGCAAAGATGACCTAGCCCAGGTTTAAATTTGTACTTGTGACGGAGTGGTGGCAGCTCACTAGCGTACTGGTGGTCTAGAATTTATATCTGTTAATTAAGACAAAAGCGGAGTTAAAGCGGATTTAAATCCGCTTTCGTATAAAAGATATATAAGACAGAAGAGATTATTTACTTTTTTTGGGTTGGTGAATGGTACGCTGTGGGAATGGAATTTCAATGCCGTTTTTATCAAAATCTTTTTTAAGCCGTCTGCGCAATTCTCCAGTAACCGCCCATTGTTCCATAGGTTGAGTCCTGCCTAAAATTTTTACAGTAATTGCAGAGTCTCCAAAATCATCTACGCGCTCAAATTTAGGGGCTTCAATAATGCGTTCTCGCCAGTCTTTGTCTTTTTGGAGCTCATTGCCAACTTCATTAATAATTTTTTCTAGCTTGTCTATGTCTGTGTCATAGCCAACGCCCACATTAAGATTAATGCTGGAATATTCCATGGTCATGTTGGTGGCAACTTTAATCTCACCATTTGGAATGTGGTGAACCATGCCGTCAAGATCACGTAGAACGGTTTGCCTAACTGTAATTCTTTCAACTACGCCAGAAATTCTATCCTCATTATTAAAACGCACTACGTCGCCAACCCTAAATTGGTTTTCTAGAATAATAAACATTCCTGAAAGATAATCTTCAACCATAGACTGCGCACCAAAACCAAGTGCTACACCGGCGATTCCTGCGCCAGCCAGTAGCGGGCCAATATCTATGCCGAGCTCACTGAGAATCAGCATTATTACAACAAGTACTACGCCAACTTTTATGGCGGCGTTAGAGATGCTTATTAATGTTTCTTCTCTTAGCTTTTCTTCACGGTGACTTTTAAACTTGTCTGGCCGTATTGTCTTTTTAATTAAATTGGTAACAATATTTATTGAGAATTGCCAAACAATAAAGCCGCCTAGTATTATTAAGACAACAGGAATAAGGTGTTCTGACAGAGATTGGTTGAGGTCAATTTCAAAGTTCATTCATTAGCAGTATAGCAAAAATATAAGGATTCGTAAGGTGAAGAAAGTAAGTTTAAATAAAGCAGCAGAACTAATAAATCATGCCAAAGTTGGGGTTATACCAACAGACACTGTGTACGGTTTGTGTGCAAGAGCTAGTGACGTACAAGCAGTTAAAAAGATGTACGACTTAAAGGCAAGAGAAAACAAGCCCGGTACATTGATAGCCACAGACATAAATCAATTAGTTGAGCTCGGTATTAAAAGACGCTACCTTACGCCAGTTGAGCATTACTGGCCAGGCGCGATTAGTATTATTATTCCAACAGGTTTTACACTAGATCATTTGCATTTAGGCAAGATGTCTCTGGCAATTAGAATTCCAGAAAGTCACAAATTGCAAAACCTACTAAAGCAAACTGGCCCGTTGATAACTACTAGCGCCAATATGTCTGGCGAGCCTCCTGCTAAAATTATTGATCAAGCTCAAAAGTATTTTGGTGACAAAGTAGATTTTTATGTTGATGGCGGAAAGGTTGATGGCCGGTCATCAACAATTATTCAAGTGATTGATGATGCGGTTACGGTTATACGTGAAGGTGCTGTTAAGATAGATGAAGAAACAGGGAGGATCCTAAATTGACCTTAAACGAGTATCAGAAAAAGGCATTAAGAACTGCAGCAAGTAAAGAAAAGCACAATGAGTTTTTTCACTTAGTGCTTGGCCTCGTTGGTGAAACTGGCGAGATTGCAGAAAAGGTAAAAAAGTTAGTCAGAGATCAAAATTCAGACATATCAAAGCTTGATAAAAAAGATATTGAGAAAGAGCTTGGCGATGTTTTGTGGTACGTGGCAACTCTGGCGGACTTCCTCGATATTAAACTTGAAGATATTGGAGCAAGAAATATCGATAAACTAGCTAGTCGACAAAAACGGGGCAAACTTGCTGGCTCAGGAGACAACCGATGAGTGTAGAGCAGTCGATTGAAAGACTAAGCCAAGATCATGAAGCAGTAATGTGGTGGGAACCTGATGAGAGGGCAATTGTATATGCGGGAAGTGAAGTAGGGGAGCCTGTGGTGTCTACTGAGTATACTGAAGAAGATGCTTTAGATCTTAGAAGACAAACGGGCAATAATTTTTTTGATTTAAAAATAAGAATTCTTAACGAAGCAGAGAGAATAGATGACGCAGATTTGTTTGGAAGAGACTCGCAACCCATTGGAATTCTTGCTGGGCCGGGTCTAGTAAGTGGTGTAGTGCCATTCAGTACCATGGAATGGTTAGGCAAACCAGAAAACGTATCTTGGCAAAAGCTAGCTACAGGTGCAATTACAAGAGTTAGAGAGTACGTAACAAAGGATTTGTTTGGAGAATCAAAAGATGAATATACAGACGAGATGTCTGGGGTAGCACCCTTAGACATAAGCGATGTGCCTGACGGTAGGTCGTTGGCTGTTCCAAACATAGTAGTAAATCCTGTTGGCTGTAGTTGTATAGGTCCAGAAGGCAGTGACAGAACTTGGCACCATGCTAGTTTTTTTGGGTCAGTTGAATTGCATCAACACAATGTAGATAACTACAGAGACAGCATGCCAATAGTTGCCGGTCTAGCGGCAATAAACTCTTCTATTCTAAGCGTAGAATCTAGTCAACAAACTCTTTTTTAAATTAGTTAAATATCAAACTCTAGTATGAGTGCGGCGTGGTCAGACACAATTTTTTCTGAGACCTCAAAATGTTTTTCTTTTACTTTGCCGTTAATAAAAATGTAATCACAAACTTCTTGCTTGTGAGTTAAAAAGTTTCTAGTAGTTTTTGATTTATGCTTTACAGGTAAGTTTTCTAACATGTCATTCAATGGCTTTAATGACTTGCTGTGAGGTGAGAGGTTAAAGTCTCCAGTTAAAATTACTGGCCCGGACAGATCTTTTATATAATTAGCAATTTCTCTGCATTGTCTATCTGTTTCTTTATTGCCCTCTTTGTGATGTGGAACATGATGACCGTGATGAGTTAATACATTTATTGTTTTATTACCGTTTTTAATCTTTGCGTGCACCAAATTTCTAACATTGTAGTCATGAACAAAGAAATCAAAATCTTCTGTATGTTCGAGATTTGTAAACATTGTAAATGATTCGGTAATTGGTTTTCTGGAAAGTATCGCATTACCCATACTTACTTTACCTTGCATAAAAGAGTAAGAAATTAGCGGAGAAAAGAGGGTATACTTAAACTCTGCGTCTTTTGAAATTCTTTGCACAGGGTAAAACAGTGAATCAGTTTTATCTGCACTCATGGCTTCTTGTAGGCACAAAATATCTGGAGCTTCTTCTTTTAGAAATTCTTTAATGTTATACCCGAGCTTGCCGCCCCACCAAACATTAAGTTGAACTAGCTTCATGCACTTTACTCCTTTTCAATTGCCATTACCGAAAGTTGTAACCGGTTTGTCTTCTAAGACTTATATATATCACGTCGGTGGCCTATTTTTATAACAATTACAGTAACAGATGTCTCTTTAACAGAATATAGTATCCGGTAATTGCCTTGCCGAATTCTACGTTCTTTACGCCCCTTTAACTTTATAGAGTCAGCAGGGTATGGGTTATGTGCCAACTGTTTAATACGTGCAACTATTCGTTTTCTATCTTTTGTAGGAATAACGGGCAGATCTTTTTTGCGGACACGTTTATCTACAACTACACTAAATAAGGCCATCGGTTTTAAGGGATTTTAAGAAATCATCTAATGTTTCTGTCTTGCCACCTTTTCTTGACTCTAATTCTTTGATATCTGCCAAGTCTTCGTGAATAGCATATGCAATAGCTCTATCAGCATATTCTGACATGGTTTGATTGGTATCAACAATATGCTTCTTAAGCGCCTTGCGAACACTAGTACTTAAATACAAAGTAGTTTTTATGCCATCATTTTTGCTCATACTTTTAGTCTAAAATACAGACGTCTAGACGTCAAGACGTTTTACCTAATTCCTTACGAATCCATTCGTCTAGGCTGTCGCCTCCACCACCAGCCATGCAAACTACCGTGTCACCATCTTTTAGGTGGTTTTCTATAGTCTGTTTAAGCTCATCGTCACGCTCCATTGGCGTAGCTGCTGAGGGGTTTGTGAGGTGTTTAATCATCTCTGCGGGTGGAATAACTCGTTGGTCAGGATCTTCTCGCGCTAAGTAGCTGGGTATCCAGTAGACTTTTTTTGCACCATCAAAGCAGTCTTTGTAATCATCAATCATGTAGTGCTGGCGCCGATTAGTTAACGGCTCATAAACAACCACAACATCCTTACCTTGTTGCTCGGCTGTTTCAAGTGCAACACTCATAGCGCCGCGGATTTTCTCTGGTGTATGGGCGTAGTCGCTATATAAATTTGGTACGATTTCTTCCATTCTACGCTGCAGGCCAGGGAAGTTATTCATAATATTAGTAAGTTCTTCAACATTTTTTCCAGAAATTTTACGGACCGCATTTATAACCAACCAAGCATCAAGGCGATTATAAAAACCTGCGATACTTAACTTGTTAAGTATTTGTTCTGGATGAAGTACAGAAATATTAGGGTCTTTTGGAAGGTCAAGATAGTTAGAGTCTTCATCCCAGACAAATGTGTGTTTACTTTGTGAAATAAATTCTTTAAAAGCTTGTTGGTAATCTTCTCTTGTGGGAAAAATCTCATGGTGATCCCAGCTTACACCGGTGATTAAACTGATGTATGGTTCAAAACTTAAAAAGTTTCGGTCAAACTCGTCGGCTTCGTAAACAAAATACTCTGAATCTTGTTGGTATTGCCCCATATCGCCAAAACTAATTTTGGCGCCAACACTGTAACTCAGCGATATACCAAGCTCTTTAAAAAGCCAAATTGCCATTGCGGTAGTTGTTGTTTTGCCGTGTGTGCCGGCAATGGCAATAAGTTTTAGTTTTTTATCATTAATAATTTGGTTTAGCAGTTCATCGCGTTTAGAATTTTTTATTCCTTGCTCTTTAACGAACTCAAGTTCTGGCGACTTTTCAATAGCAACGGCAGATGAATAAACATACCAATCTATAGGGTGATTATTATGGGCCTTAGCAATCGAGTCTTTGCTTTGGCCGATGTGGATGTCTGTTATGCCTTTTTTCTTGAGGTAGTCAATGTACTGAGAATCTTGCTTGTCAGAGCCAGAAACCCGGTAGCCAGCCTGTTTAGCTATGAGAGCAAGGGGTCCAATCGCTGTTCCGCCAATGCCAGAGAAGAATATGTGCATATGTAAAGTCTACCATGAGGGGCGAAAACAAGTTACCATAAGAGTAATATGGGTAAACGTATGCTCCGCCGTACCTGGAAACGGCTTAAACCAATCAATACTTGGTATTTTTTTGGGGCTTTTTTACTGTTTTTAGCTATTGGAACTTATGCCATACGGCAGAATAATTTTAAATCAATTGAGCTACGCGAGGCAGTTTTAGAAGCTGATAAGAACAATGGTGATGTAGAAGGTGCGTTGCAAGAATTAAGGGAGCACATACACTCTCATATGAACGCTGGCTTGTCTAGTGGCACCCTACAGCAACCAATACAGCTTAAATATCGTTATGAAAGGCTACTGGAGCAAGAGCAAGCCAAAGTAGCGGAACAGAATAAAGATTTATATGCTAGCGCTCAGGCTTACTGTGAAAGCCAATTTGGTGCCGGCTCACTGCGTGATCAGCGTGTGCCCTGCGTTCAAGAGTATATCTTAGCTAATGGAGGTGATGCTGTTAGTGAAATACCTGATGATTTATATAAATTTGATTTTGTAGCGCCGCGTTGGTCGCCCGATTTAGCTGGTTGGAGCCTGCTGGCAGCTGGCATATCTTTGGCTCTTTTCTTGATTAGGTTCTTAACTGAGCGTTGGTTTAAGGCTGAGCTAGAAGACTAAAACCATAAGCATAACTGTTGTATTTATGACTAGATAAGACAGCTGTGGTATAGAATGAGTTAAATACTAAAAAGATACAGGACCTCTGTTAATAATTGAAATTAACATAGCAGATTGGTTTTATGTGGGTAAATTGCTAATCTGTAAATTTTTAAAAACAGTTGACAAGAGAAATGCCCCCAGAGTATGTTAAGGGTACTACGTAAACTTTAAGAGGGAGAAGCACTATGGCTTACAAGCACACAAACAGTAAGGGCGTTACTTACTACCTAAACAGCAAACTTGTCACACTACGTGGCGGTAAAGAGCAAAGAATTTACTACTTTTCTAAAGATGAGCGCCCAGAAGGTTGCGACTTGCCTGATGGCTACACAGTTAACGAAAACCCACGCAACGGTTTTCTAACTGTTAAAAAAGGCTAAGGTAGCTCTTAATGTACTAAATACCCTAAGTTTTGCTTAGGGTATTTTTAATTGGGAATGTATAATTTTAAGTGGTGAAAAAGCGTAGTGTATTAGTAAATGTTAAAAAGCTTCGTAAAGAATACGACGGACAACCAGTCGTAAAAGATATTGATTTTGATGTAAAAAAGGGTGAGATTTTTGGAATTTTAGGCCCAAATGGTGCCGGTAAGACTACAACGCTTGAAATGATGGAGGCTCTCCGCCCAATTGATGGCGGGTCTGTTAAACTTGCAGGATACGATGTTGCAGAAAATCCAGATAAAGTAAGATCATTAATTGGCGTACAACCACAAACACCATCTTTTGAAGAAAAGACTAAGTTATCTGAATTGATTGAGTTTTTTGCTTCTACTTACGGCGAAAAAGTTGATGCCAATAAATTTTTAGAGGATGTTCAGTTACTAGATAAAAAAAATAGTTATGTAGAAAATCTGTCTGGTGGCCAGAAACAACGTTTTAGTATTGCGGCAGCGTTAGTTCATGGCCCAAAAGTCTTCTTTTTAGACGAGCCTACAACTGGCCTAGACCCTCAAGCTAGAAGAAACTTATGGGAGCTTGTTCGCGAAGTTAAAAAACGTGGCGTAACTGTAATTATGACTACTCACTATATGGAGGAGGCTGAACTACTCTGTGATAGAGTAGCGATAATGGATAATGGCGAAATTATTGCTATGGATACACCGAAGAATCTTATAAAACAGCTGCTTAAAAAGGGCTTCAAAAAAGAGCAAGTGGTTGAACAAGCTAATCTGGAGGATGTGTTTATAGACTTAACAGGTAAGGAGCTAAGGGATTAAAATGGAAAAATTCAAGAAGCAGCTCCTGCCAATAACCACATTTGCAAAAATTGATATCAAGCGCCTTTTTAGAGACAAAGTTGCAATTTTCTTTGTGTTTGTTTTTCCTTTAATATTCTTATTTGTTTTTGGTGGTATTTTTGGCGATGACACAGACGTATCTTTTAAAGTTGCCTTTATAAATAAGTCAGACACTGAGTTTGCGGGGCAGTTTGAACAAAGCTCAAAAGACAACCCGCTTCTTAACATTGACGAAGAAGTAACTAATGAAGAAATAGCCAGAGAAAAGATGAACCGTAGCGAGATAGACGCAACTATAATTTTGCCAGAAAACTTTGGTACTGCTGATTCTGGAGTGCCATCTGGTGAAGCAGTAATTTTATATGATCAAAATAGTGAGCAGGCAGGACAAGCACTAGCTTCTATACTTGATGCGGGCTTTCAAGAAATCAACTCACAGTTTACGGACACATCTGTTCTGTTTACTGTAAAAACCGAGTCAACTTCTACTGCCGGACTAACCCGGTTTGATTATACCTTCTCTGGACTGTTGGGCTTTTCGTTACTTTCTTTAGGAATTTTTGGACCAACATCAGTTTTTCCTAGGCTAAAACAACGGGGAGTGTTAAGGCGATATCATACGACAACCTTAAAAGTTTGGCAGTACTTTACGGGCAATGTTATATCTAATGCAGCAGTTGGGCTACTTTCTGTTGCCACTATGTTCATTGTGGCTTTAACAGTTTTTGATTTAAACATGAGAGGTGATTACTTAAATTTTGTAATAGTAGTATCACTGGGCGCAACACTTATGTTTGGCATTGGTCTGGCAATTGGGGGCTGGGCCAAGAATGAAAACCAAGCAGCCCCACTGGGTAACTTGGTTTCGTTTCCAATGATGTTTTTGAGTGGCGTTTTCTTTCCGGTATTTTTGATGCCCGTGTGGCTTCAGAACATAACCCAGTTCATTCCACTAACACCTATTGTAGAGAGTATCCGTTTGGTTGTAACAGAGGGTAGAACAATATTTGATTTAGGTAACGAGCTATTAATAGTTGTTGTTTGGACTATAATTATTTATTTGATTGCCTTTCGTGTATTCCGCTGGGAGTAGATAGGGTACAAATAGTTGCATATAACTTATAAGAATGACATAATATAGTTATGAGTGAAACCTTTGACGGTAATAATGGCTGGAAAGTTGAAGATGGTGAGGTAATACCTCATTCAGGTGATGCGCCAGTTGATTATAGGCAACCACATATAAATAATTCTGAAATGTCTTTGGATCCTGAATTTAGTATAAGGGGTGCCGCCAAAGCTGCAGAAGAAGTTATTGCAATTGAAGATCGTATGAACGAGGATGCTGCAAACGGTAAGCCACCAGAAATAAGCCAATCAGATGCAAGAAAATTAAATGAGCATGCAAGAGAAAATCGTGGCGGAAAAACACTTGGAGTCAACCCATCAAAGCCAATAACTGAACTTCCTGGCAAACACGGCCGTAGAAACTGGCAAACTTAAATAGCAACCAATTATGCCTAATCAAGAAATATTTGTAGACGTTCCTCTATTTAACGAGCAAGAAGAAACCGAGCAGCCACAACCAAAACTTGTGGCTTTTGGTCGCTATGTCAAAACAGAGCAATATGATTTGTTTGGTGACTATAATTTAGACGATCTAACCGATGAACAAAAACAATGGATGAATGCTGGTAAATTACAAGGGATTATTTTTGATCCGCCAAATGATGCACCTCTAGTTGTTGATAAAATTGCCCTTAATCCTTATGAGTATAATCTGGTGGTGCGTTCGCCGTATCATTTAGGCAAATTTGCCACTGCTCGCTCATTAAATGATAAAGACTTGTCAGATGAGGTAGTCAGCACGGGTAAAAGAGCAGCTGAACATGCGTTTGAGCAAAAGCAAGAAGGTATGACCGGTCATCTTGATAAGCTAAAAGACCGAAGATTTGACATTAGAGAACTAAAAAAAGAAATTAAAACCCCTGGTTTTGCTCATAAATCGCCAGAACGCATGCAGCACTTGGCTGGTGTTGTTTGGGGTGAATTCATTACAATTTTAGATGTTGCTCATGTGCAACGGGGCTGGGATGATAATACTCGCAAAGAAGCCGAGACTGCACTAATAAACCACCTAACTACGGGTAATCAAAGAGATCGCATTTCAAAATGGTACCAAATGACAGAGTTGGCAGAAAATTACATCTCTGGCAGAATAGTTTTATTTTCTAACCGTATAAAAGCTGTTAAGCGTGAGCTCGATAAATAATTTAGAAAAATATAAATTAAATAAAATTCCATTTTTCGTGTTAGCGCCAATGGATGATGTGACTGACACAGTTTTTAGACAGGTTATTGCCGACATAGCACAACCTGACTTATACTTCACGGAATTTGTAAATGTAGATGGCCTACAAAGTCCTGGCCGTGAAAAACTGTTACCTAGGCTAAAACTATCATCAAAAAAAGAGCACCCAATAGTGGCCCAAGTATGGGGTAAAGACCCAGAGAATTACTATAAAACTGTGTTAGATATAAAAGAAATGGGCTATGATGGCGTAGATATAAATATGGGGTGCCCAGATAAGGCAGTAGTCAAAAACGGCTGCTGTAGTGCATTAATTAATGACCGCAAGTTAGCAGGAGATATTATTGATGCAGTCAAGGATGCAGCCGGACCCACCTTCCCTACCTCAGTTAAATGTCGTGTAGGATTTACAACAGTAGATTTATCATGGATCGAGTTCCTATTATTAAAAATACTTAACATGTTAAGTATTCACCTGCGAACAACCAAAGATATGTCTAAAGTTCCGGCCCGTTGGGAGCTAATGGAAGAGATTGTTGCAATGAAGAACAAAATCTCCCCTACTACTTTGCTTGTAGGAAATGGTGATGTTTTGAGTAGAAAACAAGGTGAAGAACTAGCAAATAAATATAACCTAGATGGCATCATGATTGGTCGTGGAATATTTCACAATCCGTACATATTTTCAGAAGAATCTGCTTGGGAATCAACAAACAAGCAAACAAAAATTGATTTATATAAAAAACACGTACAGTTATTTGCTGATACTTGGCAACAAAATGAAAGACACGTCCAAACTTTAAATAAATTCTGCAAAGTTTATATACAAAACTTCCCTGGCGCTAAAGAACTTCGTGAAAAATTAATGAGCTGTAAAACTACAGAAAAATTACTGCAAGTTCTAAGTTAAATCGGAAAATTCTCACTAACAATGCGACACTAGCGTATCTTTCTGTTGACTAGCGTACC
>JAGQMZ010000001.1:0-41415 GCA_020428405.1 Candidatus Saccharimonadota bacterium
TATTAGGCTGGCTGGTAGCCAGAACCAAGGACTAGATAGGACACTGAGTGGTCTTCTGTTCTTGAGGATGTTGATGTTGGCTTGTTGTTTGCCGGAGAGTGATTGGCCTTCTTCTAGTAGTTCACTTGCATGGGTAGTTAGTTGTTTGACGATACCTTGGGTGGAGTGAATTAGTTCTATAGGGATAGTTAGAGTACTGCTAGCTACGGCTAGGGCTTTGGTGGTGGTGCTGGTACTAGAGCTAGCTGTGGTACTAGTACTACTACCAGTACTGTTAGCTGAGGTGGCAGCTAGGAGTTCTAGACTAGATTGCATCTTAGTTAGTGGGGTCTTGATGTAGTGGGAGGTTAGTTGGAGATAGATGGCTCTAGCTTCTAGGGAAGCTTTAAAGCGTTTGGTTAGTTGTTCAAAGGCTAGACGGCGTTGGTTCTCTTTGTGAGTAGAGTAGGTCATGAGGGCAGCTATAGCTAGTAGTAGAGCTAGGATAGACCAAGGGATGTATTTGGTGAGTGGGGATGGTGGACGGTCAGTGTCAGTTGGTTGTAAGACTTCACCTAGGGTTTCAACTAGACTTAGGGGTTGAGCTGTAGGGTCTACTGTATCTCCATTACTTTCTGCTGTAGATGGGGTTGGTGTACTGGAACTATTACCAGAGGAGTTAGTTGAGCCTGGGGTAGTTGTACCTGGAGTGGTGGGATCGTTGGTTGGTGTATTAGGGTCTGTGACACCTGGGGGGTCTACTGGTATACCATTGCCGCCAGGGGGATCATCTTCTGGGGGTTCTTCGGGATCAACTGAAGAGCCAACAAAAGTCGGGTAGGTTGTAGCTTCTGTTTTCCATATAGAATCAAAGTCCCATTGATCTAGAGGAGCATTGGCGGTGTTATTGATGAAGTAGTTGGGATTGGAGCCGTCGGGGTTTACAGAACTACAACCGCTAATCTGCGGAGATTGAATGAATTCAAACTCTGGCTGCACAGCAACGCCTTGTGCATTAGACACAGTGGCAACACTTGCATTAGCTAATGTACTGCAGTATTGGTTGCTTGTTCTAAACTCATCAAAATACGAGTTTTGAACAGAATATTCACCTGCAATATGTATTTCCTGGTCGGGTGATGCACTGCCCTGTCTACCCCACTGACTAATAAATTCACCGTTACTATCTAGTTTCTGCACATTATTAGATACATTAGTACCGCCTAATTGGGTGGTATTGCCTAAAATCAATAAATCATTCCCGAGTGTTGTTATGCTAACGGTGTCAGCAAAATCTCCCTCTCCTTCACTATCAAAACCAAACTGTGATATATAGTTTCCATCTGTATCAAATTGCTGAACACGTGGGGTGTTATTGTTTTCGATAACGTATACATTATCATTGAATATACCTATTGATGTCGGGTAATTAAATTGACCCGTGGTATCACCCCATTTCGTGATGTAATCTCCATTTGAGTCAAATTTTTGTACTCGGTTATTATAGCTATCTACTACATAAACATTGTTCTGCAAGTCAACCGCAATACCTTGTGGTAAGCTAAACTCACCATCTTCACTGCCTGATGACCCCCATTTGGTAATAAAGTTACCGTTACTGTCAAACTTCTGGATGCGACTATTGTTTGTATCTGAGACATACATATTGTCAGATGAATCAATTGCTATAGCTCTAGGAGAATTAAACTGTCCATCACCACTGCCGACAGAACCCTCCTGACAGCCTGAGGTGCAGATTTGAAATTCGTTACTACCGTCATCTACGCCCCAACCATAAGTCATCAGGAAATTACCGTTACTATCAAACTTTTGGATGCGACGATTATCAATTTCGGAAACATAAATATTGCCAGAAGAGTCCTGGGCAATTCCGTTAGGATTAGATAATTCCCCTTCACCACTACCCCAAGTACCAAACTGCATTAAGTATGTCCCGCTACTATCAAATTTTTGTATGCGGTGATTAGCCGAATCGGCAACGTATGAGTTATTATTTGAATCGGCAACAATACCATACGGATAGTCGAACTCTCCATTATTAGAGCCTCTAGTACCCCACCTGGAAATAAAGTTACCGCTACTATCAAATTTTTGTATGCGGTGATTAGCCGAATAATTTTCATTGTGTTCTGGGATTAATATGTCTCCATTAGAATTAAAAGTTATGGATTGTGGTTTGCTGAATAAGCGAGAGGATTCCCATACTTGCAAGAAGTTTCCACCGCTATCAAACTTTTGAATGCGGTTATTATATCTATCAACTACATAAACATTACCTTGGCTATCAATAGTTAGACCATGTGGATACCATAATTCACCGTTCCCACCGCCCTGACTACCCCACATTGTTATTAATGTACCGCCACTATTAAATTTCTGAATGCGGTGGTTATCCATGTCTGATACATAAATATTGTCACTAGAGTCTATAGCAATATATACAGGTTTTTCAAACTCATTTTCTTCACTGCCCTGGCTACCCCACGAAGTAATAAATACTCCATTTGAATCGAATTTCTGGATACGGAAGTTATCTGTATCAGCTACATATACATTATTATTTGAATCTATGGCAATATCACTTGCATTGTTAAATTGCTCTGTAAGCTGACCATAGCTACCCCACTCGGTAACAAATACTCCGTTTGAGTCAAACTTTTGGATACGGTTGTTGTATTTATCTGTAACATATACATAGCCTTGTGAATCGATGGCTACCCCACTTGGTGTTTTGAATTGGCCCTGTTCTTCTCCAGTAGATCCCCATTTTGCTATAAAATCACCTTCACTATCAAATTTTTGGATTCTATTATTACCGCCGTCAGCAACGTAGATATTACCATTAATATCAGTGGCTATTTTTGTAGCCGCACTAAACAAACCGTTTGTGGTAGAGAAATAATCAAATACATAATCTGGTGATATGCCTACAACCGCACCTTCTACTCCACTTGCTGACACCTCCCCAGCCACAAAAGTATTTTCTATTTTATAAGCATCTGGGTCAGTACTTTCAAGTTCTGTATTTACGCCGATACCAATCAGTCCGCCAGCAGTACCCTTAAAGATATCTCCAGCAAATGTTGATACCCTACTGAATAGTAAATCTCTTTGTTCTGATGTATGTCCTGGTATTTCAAGACCCTCCATTAGTGTGTATATCATGTCGCCTATATCTATATCACTTTCTTCTTGTGATGTGGCTACATTACCAGACACATAGGAATTTAATATGCTTGAATTAACGCCAACGCCAATTAACCCACCAGCAATACCATTAAATGATACCTCTGGGTTTTCAATCTCTGGGTCAATTTCAATACCATATTCTTCTTGTAAGTTCTCCAACTCTGAGCTTGGAATTTGAACGCTTATTGATTTTGTTGAAACATTACCTGCTACATATGAATTGGCAATATTTATAACTCCAGGCTGCACTATACTGTTGTACGATTCAGCCGATAAATCATACAAACCAAGGATAGAATCAAAGTCTATGTCTATACCAACACTAGCTCCAAACATACCAGATGCAATCAATGGAGAGCTAACGTCACCGGTTACTAGTGTTTTTGATACATTAGCATCACCTGCAGCCATTACTCCAACCAAGCCCCCTGTAACTCCCATAGAAAAACCTTCAGTTGGTATAGGTCCAGATTCACCAGGAGAAAAATCTATGCTCGCTACATCTATATCACCCGTTACTTCAACTTCGTTGATATTTACTTCGCCACCAAAACCTGCACCTGCAATACCTCCAGCCAAGGACATTCCCCGTAAAGAGCTAATGCTTCCACTAAATGAAACATCGTCAGCAACTAGTGAACTGTTAGCGAATGCACCCGCAATGCCTCCGGATATATTTAATAATGAGTCATTGACAGTTATGTCACCAGAATACTCCGAATCATATAACGCAACTAAATTACCGAACTCTAATTGATTCTCAATAGCTAAAAATCCTGTTGTGGTACCAATTATTCCTCCTACAGCCGTTGCAGTGGTTTGGGTAGAGCTTACATTTATGTCCACATCAGATTCTAGCCCATCACCTATAAATTCATCAGTATTTGCAAATCCCACCATACCGCCAGCAGTATTATAAACTCTCTGTGATGATTCTAAATTTATACTTCCATTAGTATATGAATTTGTTATATGCATGTAATTCTCAATGGTTAATTGAGCACCAACTAATCCACCAAGTGCACTTAACCCAACCTCATCTGAGTCATCCAAGCTATATTCATCAGTAATATTTACCGTAGCATTGGAGCCATCAATTTCAACCCCTGTTCCTGTAGCACCTACTAAGCCACCTCCTACAGATATTGGGGTATTACAATTTAAATTTAGGTTTGCACTTGAGTTAGATATTTCCATAGGTGGCCCGCTTGCTACTCCAACTAGGCCACCAACAACAAAACACCCTGTTAAACTTACATTTGCCGTCGAATCACTAATTATATATGCAGGAGCGTCAGCTATTTGATAAGGAAATCCACCAATGCCATCAATCCCAAGTACGGGTATATCATTTAAATACTCTCCATCAATAATAGTCATGCCAACAATTCCTCCACTAAAAGGCAGTTCGGCTCCACCCGCACCTGCATCAAAAACTCCATTAAATTCAGTATTAATAACTTGTGTATTATTTAAGTTATAGTTTTCCCCACCATCAAATTGCGAAACATAATCAAGACTATCATTAAACACTTTCAATACATTTCTGTCTGTACTATCAAGTATCTGAACCCCTGAACTCAATACATTTATATTTGATGCATGATCTAATCTGATTAATGGAACAGAATCTAATATGTCGCCTGTGCTACTAAACTTCATTAAGGCACTAGAGTAATCCTCTGAGTAGCTATTGTTATGAGCTCCAACTAATATCGTATTATCCGATAAAACACTAATAGTTTGGTGATCGCTCTGCACCGTGAATGATCTTACAAATTGGCCACTACTATCAAAGATTTTTACCTTACCTTGATCCAAAATATATAGGTTATTACTGCTATCAAAACCAGCTTTTGTAAAATAGCTCTGGTCTACATATGAAAAAAGTTGTTGTTCACCACTGGCGTTACCTACAGTGTAAATATATGTGCCATCAGAAGTAAATTTTTGCACCCTTTTATAATTTGTATATGCTACGTCATCTCCATACACATATACACTGTTAGAATTATCTATATAAATGTCTTCAGCACCAGAAAGTTGATTATCTTCATAGCCTTCGGCACCCCATTGTGTTATGTAGTTACCACTAGACCCAAATTTTTGAACACGGTTATTGCCACCGTCAAGAACATAAAGATTATTAGACGAATCTAGTGCAATACGCAGACTATAAGAGTTAAACTGAGAATTTCCATCACCAGATCCATTTAGGGCACTTATACCTGGCCCATCACCACCAATTTTCAGTAAAAACTCCCCATTAGAATTAAATTTTTGGATTCGGCTATTATATGAATCGGTAACGTAAATATTATTTTGTGAATCTATGACAATTTGCTGATTATTACTATCAGTGTCAAATTTGCCATCTTGTTGATAGTATTCTGGGTCTTGGCTGCCTGTTTCAATATTTCCCCAATAGTCAACTAGCGCACCCTGGCTATTAAACTTTTGCACTTTTTGCTGACCAGCAACATATGTGTTGCCAAAATTATCAACCTCTACACTTGTAGCGTTAAAAGTACCTAAGCCCTGGTCTCCTACATAGCCAACACCCACAATTCCACCAATACCATTGACCTGACCAGAGTATGAACTATTCATTATTCGGATGTTACCAGTAGAGTTTGTTGCACCCACTAAACCACCGCCAGGTTGAGCATTTTCGCCAGTAGACTCAACAGTTATATCTGAATGAACATTATCTATTACAGAATCTTCACCAACTAGAGCCGCAACACTGCCTGGTGTTTCTCCGCTAACTGAACCACCAGATAAATTTACATTTTTTATAACTCCTCCGTTTAAATGCCCTACAAATCCTGCAAGCTCATCATCGTTTTCCGGTCGTTCAACAAATATATCTGTAATCGTATGGCCATTACCATCAAACGTACCCCTAAAAGAATTTTCTTGATCTAATTGTCCAAGTGGCAACCAGCCTTCTCCGTCGTTCCAAGCAGTAGTATCGCTACAATCAATATCTTGAACTAATACAACGTTACCAAATGGTAACGTAATTTGATCTGTTCCTAAAAACTCAAAACCATCCAGATCATCCGGCAGGGTATACATACTCATTGCAAACTGTAAATCATTACAATCATTTGCTGTGATACCTAATTTCAAAGTGGCTGTCTCTGTATAGTCTCCAATACCTGATGCATTTTCTGCAGCCATTCTGAATTCATATTCTTTACCAAAATAAATATCCCTAAAGATAATCATCATAGCATCCGCAATAGCTTGCTGTTCCTCCGGAGTTAAACTTTCAATATCGGTTGATATATATTCATCAATACCTAAAGTTATAAATTGGTTAACTGCTTGCGCATCATTTACCTCAATGCTTTCCCACGACCCTACACCAACTTTTCGGTATTCAATAATATAATTCGTTATCGGCGCTCCTACGTTTGGTGCAGTCCAAGTTAGATTTGGTAATGCAATATATCCATTTATTGTTTCGTCGTTAATTTCTAAATCTACTTCATAGGCTCCGTGTTCCACCTCAAAATCATTTGGTGCTGACGGTACACTTGGCATTTCAAAATTTTGAATACCCGCTTCTGAACTCTGCCCAAAAACATTAATGGCGAAAACCCTGAAATCGTACACCTCACTTGACTCAAGTCCTTCAATAGTGGCATTTGTTTGTGAGCTAACACCGTCTTCAAATGCAGTCCAAGTTCCTGTACTGGATAACTTATACTCAACTCGATAGTCAATTATCTCTGCTCCGCCAATAGATAGAGGTTCATTCCAATCAAGATCTACACTTGTAATAGTTTGCGTCGTTGCTGTAAAATTATTAGGCTCCAATGGTTTTGAAAGATTTGTAATAGTAGAGTGTTCACCTTGCCCAACCGCGTTCATAGCAGCAACACGAACATCGTAAGCGTTTTCGTTAAAGTCCAGGCCTGTTACTGTGGCAGTTGTGTCTACGCTGACCTCACCACTAAGGATGGTCCAGTTTTCTTCACTACTTAATTTGTATTCAATTACATAATCTGTGATTTCAGAAAATCCATCGAATGGTTCGTCCCATTCGATACCAACTGATGACTCACTACCACTACTTACCGCAAGATTTGACGGCGCACTAGGCACAATTGGCTCAGGTGGTTCATCACCTAAGAATGTTGGGGGTGTTTCACCGTTAATTCTCCATATTTCCGTAAAATCCCATTGGTCTAACGGAGGGTTTGCTTGATTAGCAAAAAAGTATTGGCCATCATTGCCATCTGTATTAATAGCTGTACAAGTTATGCCAGCTGGAGTTGATAAAATTGAGTTGTCATTACCATTAATAAACCCGCCCAAACACTCAGGCTGACCAGTTGTAGTCTGATCGTAATAATTATTAGTTATTGTAATTTCATTCGGGTTATCTGGCACTGTCATGACTCCACCTAAAATGCCCCCCGGCGAAACTAAGCCACCCGCAGATATTGAAACATTACCGATTGCGAATGAATTTGTAATTGCAGAGTCTACCTCTGCCTGAACCATACCAACTAGAGATCCAGCAAGCATAACTGGAGTAGGAGAGTTAGTTATTGCAACACTACCTGTGGAGTATGATTTATCAACTGTACCGCCATACAATATACCAACAACTCCTCCAGCACCGACATATTCATCACCGGCTCCGCCAGTTAGATCAACGCTTACATCTCCTGTAGCAAACGTATCTGAAATTGAACCTCCTCCATAGCCCACTATTCCTCCTGCTGCCACCAATCCCCCGCTAGTTGAATATGTCACGTTTATGCTCGTATTACTACTTGACTCAGTAATTATTACAGCCGGTTCCGCCATCCCAACTAAGCCACCTGCAACAGCCTGTGAACTAGCAATACTAATATTAAGCTGTGTATTTTCTATATGTACATTATTAATAACGCTGTTCCCCATGGCCATTCCTGCCAAACTACCTCCAACAATAGAAGACAATGAGCTATCTGCAAGTGTTAAATTAGAAATTTCAGCACCATTTAGCCCCCCAAATAGTCCAGCAGCTAACCCACCGAATGATATAAAGTCTTGATGTAAGTTTGAAATCGTATGGCCTTGACCATCAAGCGTACCCGTAAAACCATCACCTCCACCCATATCCATAATAGATATGAAACCATATGGCTCTGCACTAGGAGGTAGCATGCCATCCCAAGTCCAGCCCGCACTAGCAGAACAATCAATGTCATTGCTTAATGCATAGTCGGCTGTGGTGTCACCTGGAGTAAAGGTTGTGGGGTTAATCATAATACCTTGTAGCTCTTCACAGCTTGTTATTGGTGTTGCGCCGCTCGGAGTTGATGTTTGTGAGTTAACTATGCTCGACCACTCACTCAATGCAATACCTTGAGATCTAATTTTGAAGTCATATTGCATATCCGGTTCTAAGTTTTGTATGGTTGTATTTGAATTAAAAATTGTACCATATAAATTATCTATGTGATTAATCCATGATTGATCTTCAGATTTTTTATATTGCACAAAATATTCAGTTGCACCTGTTACATCTTCCCAGTCTAAAGTAATTGATGTTGCTCCAGGGCTTGCATTAATACTTTGGGGTGGACTAATAGTCCAGCTACAATCAGCTGTTGTAAATGTATTGTCATCTCCGTAAGTAGTTCCGCTACTATTTGTTGCATATGTTCTGAAATGATAGGTTGCTTCACAGGTTAACCCAGATATGTCTTGCCTAATTGCCGGTGAATACACTTCTATTTGATTTAATCCTACATTCGCTCTATATAAATCACCCTGATAAAAATCAAAGCTACTTTGATAACCATTACGTGTCTTTATTCGCTCCATATAAACTAATTCACCTGAAGAATTTAGCTTGTGGAGATCAGTGTAATCATCTGCGTAACCTCCTTCAAAAATTAAATTATCATTATTGTCTATAGCAATTGATCGGGCACTATTAAAAATTTCATCATCTGGGTAATTATCTGCTACAAATTCATCAATAAAATTACCATTAAGATCAAACTTTTGAATGCGATCATTGCCTTGGTCTAATATATAAACATTATTCTGACTATCAATTGCAATAGGTGAGTCTGAATAGAACATAAATTCACCTTGACCACTTCCTTGCGTTCCTTGTTTTGAAACAAAATTACCATCGCTATCAAAAACTTGAACTCTATATAGATTAGGATCCATAACGTATATGTAATCGTTTCCGTTAATGTCAAAATCTCCCAAACTTTCAAACTGACCATCACCGTTTCCGTAAGATCCAAATTCGGAAATATAAGTTCCATCAGAATCAAACTTCTCTATCTTATAACCAGTTACACTAACGTATACGTTATCTTCACTATCTACTTGCAGTTTTTGCGGGTTAAATAAATGCTCGCTTGAATAATCTTCCACTGAGTCCCAAACATCAACTAAATTATTATTGGAATCAAATTTCTTTATGTTTCCATCAACAATATATTTGTTCCCTGCTGAGTCGATAGCTATATCGCGAAGAGAAGTAAAATCATTGTCACTTACTTGATTCGTAATTCCATATAACTGTGCACCGCTAGAGTCATACTTCCTAACTTTTTCTACTTCATACCCAGATGATGCAATAATATTATTACTTCCGTCTACATCGACGGAATTTATTCCATAACTTGTTACGACTTCACTAATAAAATTACCATTGAAATCAAATTTTTGTATGTTATTTCTACTCTCATCAGCTACATAAACATTGTTAAAGCTATCGACATATACATCTGCTGGATAGTAAAATTCTCCGTCATTTTCACCATAGGTCCCCCACTTTGTAATAAAACTACCAGATGTGTCGAATTTTTGGATACGTTCGTTGCCACTATCAGCAACGTAAATATACCCACTACCGTCGACCGCTATTCCGCTTGCGCCCGAGAACTGACCATCACCAGAGCCACTTGAGCCCCATTTAGTTATAAAATTACCTGAGGAGTCAAATTTTTTTACCTCATACTGTATACCTCTATCAATCACATAAATATCACCGCTGTTATTATCAATGGCAATGGCTCGAGGTGCCTGCAGCCTACTATTACTTAACCCTATCGAAACAAGCTTAGCTAGAAAATTACCGTTGTTATCAAACTTGAATAGGCCGGCATTTTCATCTATTACCAATGCGTTATCATCCGCATCAACTGCAACACCATTAGGAGTTTTCAATTTACCTGGGTGTTCAGCTTGTCCCCATTGAGTTATATAATTTCCACTGGAGTCAAACTTAACAATATGCGCATTGTCTTCATCTGCCACAAAAATGTTACCACTTGAATCCGTCGCAACATCCGCAGGCCTATTAAGTTTACCGTTTGCCGAACCATTGTTCCCAATATAATGATTAAAATTATAGCCCTGTAAGTCATTCAAACTTGCTTGCGTAGACGAACCATAATTTGTATCGGTACCGTATTCAAAGCCAATGTCAGAGATATTCTCACCGTTTGCCGAGCCGTTTAATGTTACTGAATCAACAGAAATACTAGTTGCATCTAGTGTTGTTGCATCCGGTGGCTGTTCGCCTTCACCAAGTATAAAAGAACCAACGTATGCTAATGCAGGTAACGTCATTAATAAAATGAATGTATAGAAGACTAACCAGAATACAGGTGGCATTCTGGAAATTTGCTTCCTCATATCCTCGTCCATGTTAACCAACTCATAGTACTTATAAATATTATACTGTTAATGGTTATATAAATGAAGAGTTTATTCTATATTTACATAACAGCTCAAGAATTTTTTTAAAATTTATTCTTTAATAACAATGCGTGTAGGTGTAAGTATGTTATCTTTTTTTGTAGAGTAGATAATTACCTCGCTACCCTTTTGAATTTCAATAATAGATAGTTCCTGATCGCCCTTGTTAACCTTTATTGATTCGGAAAGTTCTAGTGTTTTATTACCTGAATCTGTCTTAATGGTTATTGAAGTGGAAGATACATCTTCAACCATACCTGATACAGAATTAAAAATATTAGGTATATTTTCTAAAAGATTGGGAACGTTAGTCTTTGCACTTGCTACACCATCCTCTTTACCCTTGCTATATCCTGATTTATAGCCTAAGTAATAAGACCCACCGACCACACCAGCAATAATCAGTACTATCAGAAAAATTTTTACGAGATTCTTTTGTTTTTTTTGTGACGGTTTTCTTGTTAAAAGTCCACCCGAAAGCACGCTCGAGTCATCTTTGTTACTTGAATTTTCGCTGGTGTTTTGATCTGCCATTTTATTCCTGGTTCACAATTATTCTAGCCGCAAACTCTCCATCTTCTTGAGTACTATCAAAGAATATTGATGCTCGTCCGCCTGCCTTAATGTCATTAACTGTAATTAATTTTGATTTATTGGTTATCTTAGTATCTTCTGTTATTTTTACAGTTTCTTGTTCGCCAGTTGTAGTCTCTACAGTTATTTCAGACCCATTAACACTCACGACCTTACCGCTAGTTGATTGTGCCGGGTTTGCAATACCTCCAAATAAATTACTAATTGCACCCACACTTTCATCCACAACCGCTTGCTTTTTACCAACATCTTTACCAAAATTATAGCCAAGTAAAAACACAGCTATCAAAAGTGCAATTTCTGCTAAGATAACAGCAGCTACATACAACTTTTTTTTACTTATTACAACCTTATCTGGCTTAGTTTCGTCGCTCATAATATCGTATAAAATTTAGTATACTATTTTTTTTATTATAGTCCTAATGTTTATCAAAAAACAATGAGATTCTGTATTTAAATAGCGGTATTGTAACGACTTTTACGTGATGAATATATGTATAACGAACATTCGGGTCAATTTGCTTTAGCGGTTCTTTGTGCCGTTTAAAATCAAGGCGAGTATACATAGCCAATGACCCAACAACAAAAGCTACTATTATAGCCGTAATTAAAATTACACCCCCAGAAACAGAATCAGATTGGTTTTGATTAGACTGAGCAATAATGTTCAGAAATTTCATATGATTTTTATTCTAGCGTACTTTAGATATGTTAGATAGTACATTACCCCCTACATAACCCACCATGTTGGTAATAATTAACAGATGTAAAATGAATTAATACTATAATTAATTATAGTATTAATTATATAATTATTATAAAAGCCATTCTTGTTTGGGATTTTTTATGTTGGACACCTCGTCAAATATTGTAAACTTTTTCGGCATAAGACAGTATAGATTGTGTTTATTAGTGCCGTTAATAAAATTATTGTGAAAATCCCTGCCCTCGTTGTACTTATTTATATATAAATTCATGACGGTATTTATATTTTTGTAGTCGCTCACGTTTGAGGCTCTACCCTCAACGCTAATACCAATAACCGGACGCTCGGGTTTTATAACAAATGTGCCTGAAGCCTTTGGGTTATTTTTAATATTTTGACTGTGTTGTCTATCTGGCCAGCTTAGCCAGTAAACATTTAAGCTACTATCTACTACAAAATATACAGTTACTACCCACGGCTTATCACCACTAATAGTTGCCAGCTGCATAAGCCTAGCAGAGCTTAGATGCTTTTTTATTGTTTTTTGCATTATTTTTTAACGGGTTGGCGCAAGACGGTTTTTAACTTTTCTGGCGCGGAACGGCGTGGGTCGCCGTAGTAAATTTCATGATGTTTGCCATGCAATTTATAACCTTGTTCTAATGCATATTTATGAATAGCCTCGATGTTCGGGCCTTCTGCTGAATATGGACCAACATGCATTATCTGAACAGATTTACCTTCTTTAAAATCCTCTAAGCGGGCTTTTTTATAGATATCTGACTTCTTTTTGATAACTAATTTATCTATAAAGTTTGTAACTATTTTATCAGTTACAAAATCTGGCATACGAAGCATTAACGTCCAACGCCACTTATCTGGCTGATTAACGTCAAAATCTGAGTTATCGGTCATCCACCATAAAGCTTCTGGGGGAGGAACTTTAAAGTTTTGGTAACCTGGCAGTTGCTCATCACCCCTATAAGACATCTTAATGCTATAAGCTAGACCATATAAAACCTGGAAAGCCTCTTGAAATTCAGTTACATCTTTACTGCTTCCCTCATCAGGGTCTGGCGCACCTTTGCCGTCTACCATAATGAACTGCATCTTTGGTACATCTATAATCTCTGGCTTTTTACCCGGTTTGTAAAGCTGTTTGTTTTCTTTTACGTAATCAATTACATCACTCATAAGTACTCCCCTTTCTATTTATATTTTATCACTAAGAACAAAACTTATAGAGTCGTAAGTATTTTTGAAACCTCATCACCATTATGTCTTATTAAGCTACGCTTGCTAGCTATGGCATCATTTTTATCAAATCTTGCTGGCTGCTCATCTATAAGATCTCTACCGATTGATTGATAGTGGGCTTTTTTAAGAGCCTTTTTATCTACCTCAACAATAAACTCATCATCACTAGCATATTTTTTTAAAATTTCTTGTGTCGGATTGTCCGTATTATAAATAACGTAATCTAATACTGGCAGCCCAATAAACCGTTCTATTTCAGAAGCATAGTCGTGAACTTTAAAATCATCTGTTTGTTTTGGTTTGGTAACTAGGTTACAAACATAAACAACCTTTGCCTTGGTTTTTGCCAATGCCTCACCTACCCCGTCAACAACAAGCGCCGGGGCTAGGCTACCATATAAATTACCAGGCGCAATAACCACTACATCGGCATCTATAATTGCATCTCTTGCTTCTGGCAATATTTTACCTGGCGGATCAAGCGCAATGTTTGGACGTTTTTTACCAGCAAAATCCATATTGCCAATTGTGAATTGCTTTTTAGTAATTTTGCCGTCCGTATCAGTCATAACCAGCTCAGATTTTTCAGTTGTTATTGGTAAGACCTGGCCGGTGATTCTTAGAGTTTCACTCGCTAACTCTACTGCCTCACTAAAGTTATTAGTCATCTTCTCCATAGCGCTGATAAAAAGGTTGCCAAAACTGTGCCCTTTAAAAGATCCTTCTCCAAAACGATAGTTAAATAAATCTCTGGTTTTTGATGATTCGCTAAGCGCCACTAGACACTGCCGCACATCACCTGGTGGTAGTACACCTAACTCATCTCTTAATATGCCTGTCGAACCGCCATCGTCTGCCATATTAACCAGTCCGGTTATGTTTTTTGTATAATTTTTTAAGCTACTTAACAACGCAAAGCTGCCCGTTCCACCGCCGATTAATACAATTTTTTTATGACTCATAATTTAGTTGCTGTCTATTTATGTTCAGCCGCTTTTATAGAAATCATATCGTAGTCATCTAGTTCTTTGAGCATAAAGTAACCATCTACCATGACTACTTCAGTTTCATCAAATATTTCCGTAACTATACCTTGAACTATGCTAGCTCTTTTTCGCATTATTTGCCGATAGTCGTCATCAAGAACGCTTATTTCAACTTCAGTAACACCCCCAAAGTCAAAGCTACCAACCGAAACCACCTCTGTATCAAATATGCCCATTCCTATATTATCAGCTTTTTCGTGGGCCCTTAATGATAACGCTAAAGAATATCTGTTCCCTGGTTTTAAGTTGCCTTCGTGAACTTTCTCTAAGTATCCTTCATTAAACTCTTCTGGCGAAATTTTATGACTACCAAATTGACTCATAAATATATTATACAACTTTTTAAGTATTTAGTACATTAGACTCTACAAACATTATAATAGTTATACAATTTCTGGCCCGCCGTACTGTATATAAAAATAATCTAAGATACCGTGTAAAAATTTATCTTCACTAAACTTGTGCTGTTCAATTTTTTCATTATCTGCAGGCAAAATCATGTATGACACGCCAATCTGCTCAACCACACCCAACAAAAACTTTCTCTCAGATGGCATACCGCTTACCGTAGATGTTAAAAAATCACTTGTTACAAGTTCAACTTTAGGCTCAGGCTTGAACTCTACTTTTGTGACTTTTCTATTGCTTATAAGGTTTATAAAATCTGATGCACCACCCTCATCAATTAAGGTTTGATCTATGTACCATTCGAGCACATTAAAAAATGGCAGCTTTGCAGTTTGTTTGTGTATTCACTTAGAAAATTCTGCTGACATAATATAAAACTATACTGTTAAGAAAATGATGGCAAGCATTAGCATTCAGATCATTCATACAGCTATTTAAGCTTACTGATAATTTTATAATTATTTTTCTTTCTTAGCTTGTGAGTATAATGTAGTCCCTATAAGTGCCAATACTCCTGCAGTGGCAAATGGTAAGTATGCAAATATTAACTTTTCATCGAAGTCATATTTTTCTGAGTCAATTGCTTTATCATAACTGTTAATTGCTGGAGCAACTTCTGTTTTATAATACAGGCTAGCTTCTTCTGCTAACGATTCTTGTTGTTCTAGGTCTGGATTTGGACAAGCTTCAACCAATGCATTATAAGTTGTTCCTTTACTTTTTGGTGGCTCATACCATTCGTCATCTATTGTTGATAAAGCCCTAAGGACTGTTGCCTCACACTCATCGCTTGCCAGAGCAATATAGCCCAAAGCCGCAGATTGTACTGCTTGATCCTTGTCAATACTATTACCTTCTGGACTATCATTTAAACTTTCTCCTAGCTGATAGCCGCCAACACCAAGCCCAATAGCTCCGGCAGCTACTAATCCACCCGCAATTAATTTGCGCATTTTAACTCTCCTTTATATCAGATACCTTAACACGTTTTTGATTTGTTGTGTCACGATCGCGAACTGTAATAGTATCGTCTTCTAAAGTCTGAAAGTCTATAACAATACATTCGGGTGTGCCAATTTCGTCTTGCCTGCGGTAACGCTTACCAATGTTACCATTATCATCCCAAACAACATTGCCATGCTTTTTCTTAAGTGCTTGGTAGACTTCCCTAGCTTTTTCAACCAACTCTTGCTTATTTTTTAATAGCGGTGAAACCGCAAAGCGATAAGGAGCAAGCTCTGGTTTAAGTTTTAGTACAACCCGCTTTTCGCCTTTTATTTCTTCCTCTGTGTAGGCATCAACTAGCACTGCTAACAACATTCTGCCAAGACCCACAGAAGATTCAATAACATAAGGCGTGAGACGCTCTTTGGTTTGTTCATCAAAATAACGCAAATCTTTACCACTTATTTTTTGATGACTTGAAAGATCATAATCAGTTCTGTTGTGTGTGCCCCACAGCTCCTTAAAACTTTGTGGGTAATTAAAGTAAATATCGTGGGCAGCAGCCGCATAATGAGCCCGTTCATTCTCTGCATGTTCATGCCACTGCAGATTACTTTCTTTAATGCCCAAATTTTTTGTTAAAAACTGCCAGGCAAAATCTCGCCACTCTTGATAAGTTGATTCTTGAATATCAGGCTTAATAAAATACTGCATCTCCATTTGCTCAAGCTCTCGGACCCGGAATATAAAATCTCGCGGACTAATCTCGTTTCGGAATGCTTTACCAATTTGTGCAACACCAAAAGGTAACTTTGCGCGCATAGTCTCACGCACGTTTTCGTAGTTCGTAAAAATTGAGCCAGCAGTTTCTGGACGAAGATAGGCCACACTAGATTCGTCCTCTACCGGACCAACCCACGTTTTCATCATCATATTGTAGGTTCTAGGTTTGGTTAAGTCTTTTTTGCCACATTTTGGGCAAGTTTTATCTTTTAATAATCTAGTTAATTCAACCAAGTCAGTAGAGTCTGTACCAGCCAAATGGTCGGCCCGATGTCTAGCGCCACAGTTCTTACAATCTACAAGCGGATCAGTAAAACCAGCCACATGGCCACTAGCCTCCCATAATTTAGGATTTTGAATTACAGCGCCGTCTACTCCAAAAACATTGTCTTTATCAGTTACTATGGCCTTCCACCATTCGGCTTTTAGTTTGTTGGAAAGCTCAACTCCAAGTGGGCCGTAGTCCCAAAAACCAGCTAAACCACCGTAGATCTCACTTGCCTGAAAAACAAAACCTCGCCTTTTGCATAGCGAGACAATATCCTCCATGCTCACTTTTGTATTACTCATTAAATTATATTATATCAGATTAGTGCTATGCCTTACTGTGTCTTATCGGATTTTTCACTGTTTAGCATTGCTATCCCGCCAGTAACCGTGATTGAGGAAATTCCTGCTTCGATTATTGCTATATTACTTTTCATTTCTTGGACGTTTTGAATTGGCTCAACCGGCCAAGCATTTTGACCAACTTCTATAGCGTGACGAAGTGCCATATAGCCCGTAAATAGACCTAAACCGGTTACTGCAGTACCTAATCCGACTTCTGCAAACCGACTTATTCTTTCAGTAGCCATATTATTTAACAATTTTCCTAATTATTCCTGCACTCAATCCAATAGTAAAACCAATCTTACCAGTTGGCAGCTGAGGCGATTCATCGTATGGAAGTTCTTCATCGATATACGTTGGCGTTGGGTTTTGTAACTGTACATCCTCTGACTGTACCCGGCCAAGCCATGCACCATACGCACAACCAGCAAGACCAATTAACCCGATACGCATGGCGGCCCAAAACCTTTGTTCGTCTATGGTAAGGTGACCTTGGTAAACTTCATTCTGCTTCTCTACCATCAGGGGGTAATTATAGCAACTTAACAAAAAAATGATATTGCTTACGTAGTAAATCTAATCTGTTGCGTTAATATTTTATCTAGCAATGGTAAAGTCTCGTGAACTCCTTTGATTATGTGGATTCTTTGTGGCGACTCATGCATTAACAACTTTAATGTTTTGATATGGTTTGCATCAAAATCACCTTTGCTATTTTCTGAAAACGTAGACTCCTGATAATCGTATTGATAGCTCTTATCTAACTCGAAACTTTTTTTGCCTGCAGGTTTTTCAATATTTGGGCTGTGGCCCTCTAGTTGTGTTAAACGAGCCATAAACCAGCATTTTATAAGTAAGCTATCTATATCTTTATCGTTTAAATATGTTAATGCCTGTAATAATAATCTGTAATGGTCATGGTCAGAAGACTCTTTTGTAGTGCTACTTAAGTGTTTTAAAATATCGTAGCCAATCATTGTTCTGTCAACGTCGGTAGCAATATTATGAAAATGTGTTTGCAGCCGCGTAGAAACTAATGTTGAAATATCTCCCCTACCTTTAATAAACGAGATACTGCTAACACTAAAAAGCTCTATGCCACCAGCAAGCTTACTTTTAATCTTGCGAACACCCCTTGCCATAAGTTTAAGGTTGCCGTTATCGGGGGTTATGGCGGTGATTATTTTATCTGACTCACCAAAATTTATTCTAGATAGAACAATTGCCGATGTTGTTAATTTATTCATGCTCTAACTAGGTTTAATTTTTCAAGTTCTACAAGTAACTTTTTTGGTGTTGTTTGAGGTTTATATAGATAGGAGTAGATTGATAACTGGTTAAATTGTTCTTCGCTTAAAGATAAATCGTCTTTGCTTAGATAAGAGTTTATAACAACTGGCACATCTTTACTGTCGCTATACGATTGTAGATCATAAAGAATATCTATTCCATTGTGAAGCGGTAAAAGCATCTCAATAACTATTAAATCCGGCAGCTTATGTGCTAATTCTTCTAGTGTTTCTTCGGCAGAAAAACAAAACTTAATATCAAATTTTTGTTTAAGTGCTCTTTTATATGATTTACATAAATTTTGATCTGGCTCCACTATAATTAGCTTTGGTTTTTTTAATGATAAATTGCTCATATGAATGACAATTGCCTACTCGGTATTAGTGAAATTTCAAATCCACTGTGGTTATTTTGCTTGGTCACCGCCAGGGAAGAACCTAATAGTCTAGCAAATACATCGGCTATAACAACACCAGAACTTGTACCAAAAGAAAAACTAGAAGACAAAACACTAGCCCTGCCAGATAATTTCTTAATCATATTTAAATCACTTGCCCTAAGATCAGAATTTGATAATATACCCGCCTTGATTTGATCTTTAGTATTTTTAGCTAAAAAACGCACCACCCTATCATCATTAATTAAGTTGTTTGTTATACAGCTGTAACCCAAAGAGCCAAGTAGTGAGGATAAAACTTTTCTGTCCGATAAAACTACTAGAGATTTTCTTGGAATCGAATTCTGAAAGTCAAAACCCCTTCTTTTAGCAAAAGAATATAAACTATGGGCTACTTCATCAAATACAGGTCTTAATGATACTGGTTCAATATTTAGAGATTGCTGGCCACTAGCTACTTTAACGCTCAAAATATAAGCATCAATTAAGTTAGTTGCCGACATTGCGATTTTTTGTACATATTCCTTATCATCAGCTTGATATATGATATGCGACAATGGAACCTTTAAGTCCTCTGCTAAATTTCTAAGCAAACCAAACTGATCATCAGCTACCACATTTTCAATACTAGCTTTCTGGCC
Source organism: Candidatus Saccharimonadota bacterium (assembly GCA_020428405.1). Taxonomy (GTDB): domain Bacteria; phylum Patescibacteriota; class Saccharimonadia; order Saccharimonadales; family JAGQNJ01; genus JAGQMZ01. Next base: position 19,603 of record JAGQMZ010000001.1, read on the forward strand.
AGCTACCCTCATATATTAATAGTATCACTTAGTTAAGGTATGAAACTAAAGTTGGGTAAAATATTCTTCTCAAAATCGTTGTAGAATTGATCAGATTCTACAAAAAGCTTAACAGTTTTATCTCTTAAAGGCAGCAAGACCATTATGCCTTGTTGCTGACTACGAATTTCTCCATCAACCCTAACACCGACTACACCGCTAACATTGACTGGTTGATAGGCACTTGCTGATGATTTTCCGTTCTTAATTGACGAATCATATGCCCTTACTTCATCAGAAAACGAACGTTCGACAACTTGGACCCTTAAAGAGTAGGCAGTCCCACTATTCGTTCCGGGAACAGTTGTTGGATAAAAATAGCCGTCTAGAGGTGCGCTGCCACGCCCGCTGCTATCAACGTAAGAACTCCAGGTTTTTGGATATTTTACTATTATACTTCCAAGATCAGACGGGCCCTGGTAAGTTTTCAACGGATTCTTTTCTTTTTCGGCAAATTCATTATCTTTTTCTGTTTGGGTTTCTTTTACTGCTACAGCTACCGCGGCCGCAACTTTTTGATCAGTGTTATCTTTATAATCCTGGCGACTCATAAATGACCAAATCCCAAAACCAGCCATAGCGAAAAACAATATTATTGAAATTATCAAAGGCACCAGCAACGTATTCATTCCGCGCTCGTCTCTACGCACGGATTGTGTGTAACTCATACTGCTTATGTTAACTCAACACTTTTGATTTTTCAATCATGGCTTTGCCTATAATTATATAAATAAAGCCCGCTTTTTTCTTTTGTAATTTTTTTATTTGGAATAGTAAATGCAAAACTAACTAATTTGATTGGTTTATCTTGTTTAATAATCTTTTGATTAAGCTTTGTCATGTATGGCTGAAGCAGAAAAACAAAAATACCATCTGCCTCAGCCCAGTTTTTATTCCAGTAATTACCCCATTTTATTTTAATTTGTTTTCTATACTTTAAAGTAATTAGCTTTGAATACACTACAAGCAGTGGATTTAATTCGTAACCAACGGCATTTAGATCTCTTTTCGCAGCCTCAATAAGTATTCTTCCATCGCCACTACCAAGCTCTAGTAAAGTTTGACCTGTTTTTAAATCTATCAAGTCTAGAGCTTCAGGCACTCGCTGCTTTAAAGTAGGTAAAAACGGAGCACCGAAAGCCACAACAAAAGTGAACGCAATAAAAATGAGTACACATATAACTAAGGCAATGTTCCAAGACATCTCAAGCATAGTGTCTACTTAATCGAATCCTCAATTTTAGTAATTTCTAGCTTGGCCTTATTTAAATGATCTTCCATTTTTTGTATTAGTTCCGTAGCTTGCTTGTACTTTGTTATTGATTCATCAATGTCGCTATCTTCATTTTGAAGTTCGGCCATTATATTATCTAAGTCTTCGGATAGCTGTTTATATGTCTTACTCATTAGTTCCTCCTTTATATAATTTTTGCAGATTTTACACCGTCTTTAAATTGAATATTGATTTCTTGGTCTTCATTCAACTTTTTAGAAGAAGAAACAACTTTTCCAGCCATTCTAATAATCGTATAGCCTCTCTTTAAAATATTGGTTGGATCAAGTAACTCTGCTTTTTGCCTGTATTCGTTCAAAGCCCGTTCTAGGCTAGCAACCTTATTTGCTATTAAGCTATTTAGTTGAGTTTTATGATGGCCGGTTTGAGTTATTTCAAACTTAAGACTGTTTTTTACTTTTTGATCGGCCAAGTTTAATAAATGCCTGATGCGTTTAATCTCGTCAATTTTGTTTGGTACTAATATTTCTGCAGCATTACTTGGCGTACTAGCTCGCATATCGGCAGCCTTTTCTGATAATGATATATCTCGCTCATGTCCAATCGCCACAAGTGTTGGAATCCTACTACCGGCAATTGCTCTAGTAACCGCCTCTGAACTAAAAGCCTGTAAATCATCGGCACTGCCGCCACCTCTAATTATTACTAAAACCTCAGGTGGTTTTGCTGTACGCGTAAAATAATTTACACCACCAATAATTTGTCTAGCTGCTTCCTCGCCTTGTACCTGTACATCATATGTAAACACACTTAAACCCCAGCGCGCAGAAACAACTTTTACAAAATCTCCGTAAGCGGCTGACTCTAAAGAAGTAATCAGTCCAACATGTTCTGGTAGTCTTGGCAAGGTACGTTTTCTGTTTTTGTCAAAAAGGCCTTCTTTTTCGAGCTTTGCTTCCAGCAAATTAGCAGCTTTTTTTATTGTACCTTCACCCTGTAGCTGAATTGACTGAACAGTTATACTAAAACCGAATCTTGGATGTAAGTTCGGGCTACCAGTGACTACCAGTACCATTCCATCTTCAAGCGGACCAGGAAGAGTATAAACCGAGCAAAAGAACTTAACGCTTGAAAAATCGTCTTTTAAATCAAAATAAACCCATCGATTTTTACTAATCCTAAAATTTGCTAATTCCCCAACTATTGTTACAGGACTAAAAGATACATTCAAAATTTGATTGCAAACGGCAACAAAATCACTTACTCCGTACGTCGGTTGTATCATATTTTTATATCATTATCTTGCACGGCTTTATGGTATAGCACATAACCAGGAGGTAACTGAATGGTCATGTTTAAAATTCTATACATAACTGTAACCGGCAAACTTACACCGGCTGGCACACCAGCTGATGCCAACACCGCTGTCATTAACGCCTCATAAACCCCTATTCCCCCTGGTAGTACAGAAATAAGCCCAGCAAAGTTTGCAATTGCATAAGCAATTATAACTGCACCTGGGTTAACCCATTGGCCAAATGCGATGTATACAACATAGATAGTTATAATCTCTGCGGTATTTGCTAGCAAAGCATACATTAATGGCTTTTTTAAAAGACCGGGCTTTTTCTTAAATACTAAGTAGTTTTCATGCAGTTCGGTAAATAATTTTTCTACTCTTTTTATATCAATAGTTTCAGGATGTTTTGGTCTAATTATGTTGATCAGTTTATTTACCGTTCTAGTAATGTACGTAAAGAAACTGTTGATGCGTTTTTGGCTGCCTACGATAAATGCTGTTCCTACTGTGCCCACCAATAATAGCGTTGCTAGCGAACCCGCAATCAGTATTACAAGGTTATTTACACTTCCGTTTAAGGCTAAAACCAATAATCCTGAAAACAAAAGTACTTGAAACGATATAAATATTAGAATGAAGCGCATCATTTGTACAAGAGTTGCCTTGCCACTAGTAATGCCGACACCCCTCATCCTGATACCAAAGTACGAGAACCCAGAGACTCCTCCGCTAGGAAATACATTATTTACAAAGTTAAGCTCGCTATTGACCCTAAACATAAATTTAAAGCTTACTTTCTCATTCAAAATTACAAATAAATTTTTATACATATTCGAGTAAGAGTAATAATTTAAATACTGGGCTGGCAACATTAATGCTAGTGGCCAAGCATTAACCTCACCTAGCCTAGAAATTGTATTCAAAATTTGATCTCTTACTGCATATATAAGAATAACTAGCGCCAATAATGTAAAGACATTAAGAATTAATTTCCATTTTTTTTGACGTTTTTCCTCAGCCATAAGTATAAATTGTATTATACCAGGTATAATGATTGTATATGTTTGAAACTTTATGTGTACTTGGCAGACAATCTGGGCTGTCATTAGTAGAACTTGAGTCACTTTTTGGTGACAAGAATATCAAGAAAATCGGCAATGAAGCCGCTTTACTTAATATTAATCATAATCTTGTACCCTTCTCACGACTAGGCGGAACAATTAAGCTTTGCAAAGTTTTAACAGAAATTAATACAACTAGTTGGGCCAAGTTAACTGAATACTTGGTCGAACACGTACCTAAGCATGTTTGTTGCATAGCACCAGGTAAAGTAAAATTCGGAATTAGCGTTTATGGATTAAATGCTAACCCAAAAGCAATTAACGTTACAGGCTTAAAGATAAAAAAAGCTAGTAAATCCTTTAATAGATCAATGCGAGTAATACCCAATAAATCTAGCGAGCTAAACGCAGCCCAGGTTTTAAATAATAAAATGACTGACGAGCTAGGCATGGAACTCATTCTTGTAAAAAGCGGCTCAAAAACAATCCTTGCTCAAACCATAAACGTACAAGATATCGATGCTTATGCGGCCAGAGACCAAAATAGACCCAAACGAGACGCAAAAGTTGGCATGCTGCCCCCTAAACTTGCTCAGATTATTATTAATCTAAGTCAACCAAAGAATGGAGAATCAATACTTGATCCATTCTGTGGCACAGGCGTAATACTGCAAGAAGCTCTTTTAATGGGTTTTAATGTTTACGGGACCGATTACCAACAACTCATGATTGATTATTCCAACAATAACCTAGAGTGGCTTGAATCCAAGTATAAAAATAAATTAGAGGGTCTCAGCTATTTACTAGAGCCCGGAGATGCCACAAGTTTTGAATGGCAAGACTTTGATAAGATTGCCTGTGAGACATATTTAGGTCAGCCGTTTTCTGCAGAGCCAAAAACAGACAAGCTTAATCAAGTAATTAGAGATGTAGATATAATTCACAAAAAATTCTTTAAAAATCTAGCCAGACAAACCAAGCCAGGATTCAAAATGTGCGTTGCTGTACCAGCATGGCATACCAAAAGCGGTATTAAGCATCTACCTATCCTTGACCAATTAACAGATATGGGGTATACTCGTATGAGTTTTGTTCACGCTAAACAAAAAGAAATGATTTATCACCGCGATGGTCAGTTTGTTGGGCGAGAACTAGTAGTACTAATAAGGAAGTAAAATGAGTAAAGTTAAAGCAGGCGGTTCCAGTAAAAACGTTCATGATAGTCCAGGTCAACGGCTTGGAGTTAAACTATTTGGTGGTGAAAAAGTTAAAACTGGTCAAGTTATTGTACGTCAAGTTGGAATGACTAAACGCCCCGGTAAAGGTACATTTATGAGCCGCAACTTTACGATTCACGCCGCAAAAGACGGTGTTGTTCGCTTCAATACCAGAAAATTCAAACTTTTTACAGGCAAAACTACCCCTAGAACCGAAGTAACTGTAGAGTAAGTAAGTCTTTTACTTACTCTTATTAAAAGAGTTGATCAATGGAGTCCTGGGTTATATCATGTAGTACGGCTTCCCCAACATCATGTCCAACTTCCTGCATATATTGAGCCGATTTTGCTATTAGATCAACATCAATACCAACGCCTACCGCAATTTTACTAGCATTATTCCATTCAGTTTGTTGTTGTCGCACCCCAGCAACTTCAGACCCTGTATTATCTGGAGTTGACCACGCAGGTGACCTACCAGCTATAGTAAGAAAGTCCGATACTTCCTGATATAGTTTTTGCTTCCATGGGCTGGCGGCTTCAATACGACCCTTTAATGTATTCTCAGCTTCTGTTTTTGCAAAAATATAGGCATGAACTTGGTCAAGGCTTGATAAAACAAACTTGCCATTATCATCTCTATTAATTCGTTGTTCTAGTTTACTTAAGGCAACCTTGCCTTGCGCACTATCATCTGTATCAACAATCGCCCTGCGTAAACCATCTGTCCGAGTAAAAACTTTTTGCCAGTTATCACCTTCTAAAGATATCCCGATGTTTTTACCGATATCCTCAAGAATCTCTGGTGCTTGATCGGCACCCATTACCCGAACAGAAGCACCGATAAGTGAGTCCGCAATAACCCTGGTTTTAACATTTTCGGGTAAGTCGCTCTCAATTACTGAATTAATAAGCTCACTTGCACCACCTTCCGGTAAACTATACTTTTCTTCACTCAGCCCAGGATGTTGCTCACGCACGATGTGCTCCTCCATTTTCTTTAAATAACTTTGCTACAGAATCTACATTATCTCTTCTGATTTCACCTTCCGCTACAAGCTCTGTCAGCTTCATTCTATCCATTCCAGTAACAGCTGCCAATTCCGCATATTGACCCTCTGTTAAGTCTTTGATTCCAAAGTCCGCCGCATCTTCATTTATAAGCTGCAGGCTAAAAGTAGGCTCCGTATCTGTGCCTGTGTTTATTTCGTCATATTGCTCTTCAAAGAATACTTTTTCACCTAGGTAGTTGCCTTCTCTAATTACAACACCTCTTGATTCCTCATGTTCTATGTCATTGCGAACAAATTTTGCATCGGTAAATTTATACACCTCAGCTAAAAGCATTACTACTTGTTCTGGAGGTTCTCCAACTACAATCATGCCATCTTTTGATTTTAAGTACTGCTCTTTTTGTTGTTCAGAAAGACTACTTAACTCTTGCTCTTGGTGTCGTAAACTAGGCATTAATTGTTGTACGCTAAAATATGAGGGTTCATTACTAAGTTTTAAATAGCCGTTTTCATCAATATTTGGATCTCCAAAATCAGGATTATCAACTTTGTACCTTGGGCTTCCAAAGCCTGCGTAGTGTTCTAAATCAACCAGGAGGGCTTGCATTATTCTAGATGCCCCTTCTCCAAAAGCATCACTATGCCTTTGTAGCATTTCTTCTCTTGCGTTAATCTGATCAGTAACTTCTGGCAGGGTTTGCATTTTTTCTGCAATTAGTGTTTCGAAATTATTTTGTGTTGGATATTGTTCTGACATTTTTTATTTTTTAACTTAACAATAATATATTAGCATAAGAAGTTTATGATGTCAAGGTTACTTTATGGTGTACGTTAGTTCTAGTCGTGAATGCCTAAGTGATGCTTTATACGTTCTATCACATCGGCAATTACTACCTGAGATTTTACCAAGTAATCATCTGCACCTAATTGATCTGCCCTGGCCTTATCAGTATCTTGACTAAGTGCTGTTAGCATTACTACTTTAAGATTTGCTGTTTCAGGGGTATTTCTGAGTATATCTAGCACGTCAAAGCCACTTACTTTCGGCATCATGACATCTAAAATTACTAAGTCTGGCTTAAACTCTACAGCCGCGGCAAGCGCGTCTTCACCGTTAGGTACTCGTCTAACCTCAAAACCTTCAACTTGTAACCTTGAGGTATAAACACTTGCTAGACTATCGTCATCTTCTACTAATAATATTTTCTTTGTTTGTTTATCGTTGGTTTCCATATAGCTAATGCTACAATAACCCTTCTATAAAATCAATAGTGCTTTATTGTATACAGCTGTCAATCAAACCGCGAAATAAAGGATGTGGCCGATTTGGTCTAGATGTAAACTCGGGGTGAAACTGGCTAGCCACAAAGTAAGGGTGGTTTTTTGCTTCTATTATTTCAACTAAACTTCCGTCAGGTGAAGTCCCGACAGCTTCAATACCCCATGAGTTATATTGTTTCCTATAGTCATTATTACACTCATAACGATGCCGATGTCTTTCAAGTATATTCTTCTTTTTATAAAGTTTGGCAACTTTGCTATTTTTTAGCAATAAACATGGGTAATTACCAAGACGCATACTCCCGCCAGTTCCCTCCTTGCCTTTCTGATCTGCCATTGTACTAATAACTGGGTCAGGAGAATCAGATTGAATTTCCGCTGAATTTGCATCTTTAACCCCGGCATTTCTGGCTGCTGCTACAACGCCAACCTGTAAACCTAAACACAAACCTAAATATGGAACTTTATGTTTTAGAGCCCATTGGGCGGCTTTTATTTTTCCTTCAACCCCCCTAGAACCAAAGCCTCCGGGCACAACTATTCCATCTACATTTTTAAACTTAGCGCCAATGGAACCCCTTGATGATTCAATTTTTTCCGCATCAATCCATTTTATTTCTAAATTTACACCTTGCCACCAAGCAGCACTTTTTAGTGCCTCAAATACAGACATGTAAGTATCCTGATTGTCCATATATTTTGCAACGACACCAATTGTAGCTTTTTTATCAAATTTAGCGGTTGCTCTTCTTGATACTTCATCCCATTTTTTCAAATTTGGTTTTCTACTCTTTAAATCTAAAGTATTTGAAATATAACTACCTATACCCTGCTTTTCTAGTGTTAATGGCACCTCATAAACAGTCTTTGCGTTTGGCAATAAAGCAATGCCTTTTTCAGATACACCGCAAAAATCGCTAAGTTTTTTTCTTACATGACCGTTTACTTTTGATTCACATCGAGCAACAAGCAGATCTGGCATTATACCAATACTTCTTAGCTCACGAGTTGCATTCTGGGCTGGTTTTGTTTTTATTTCTTGGCTAGTACCTAGAAATGGCAAATATACAACGTGAACATAAAGGCAATTTTCTCTGCCTACTTTGCTAGCATATTCACGAATTGCTTCAAAAAAGGCCGGACTCTCGTAATCACCTACCGTACCACCAATTTCGACTATATGAATATCAAAACCATCTGCTGCTACTTTGATATATTCTTGAATAGCCTCAGTAAAATGCGGTACAACCTGAACTGTCTTTCCTAAAAATTTACCAGCTCGTTCGTCATCAATAAGTTTTCTAAGAACACGGCCACTCATTATCGAACTAGCCTGAGTTAATTCTATGTCTAAAAATCTTTCGTAATGGCCCAAATCAAGATCAGTTTCTGCGCCATCTTTTGTAACAAAACATTCGCCATGCTCTGCTGGGTTAAGTGTACCAGCATCAACATTTAAGTACGGGTCAAGTTTTTGTATGTTTACGCTAAAGCCGCGACTTTTTAAGATGTTTCCGATTGAGGAGGCGGTTATACCTTTGCCGAGCCCTGATAATACTCCGCCTGTAACAAATATATACTTTGTTCGCTGTTTTCTCAGCCCCACAACCTCCCCTTTTCTTGAATAACTACATATATGATATTAACATACAACAGGTGGTGGAAAAACAAAATCTATTATTATAGGCTATCAATTGCTGCTTGTAATTGGCTGTCCACATCTGGATTTTCTGATTGCTCAATGGCAGTATTGGGCTCTATGCCTTGTTTATCAATATTATTTCCGTTTGGCGTATACCACCTAGCAATCGTTACTTTGAGCGATGAACCGTCAGAAAATCTTTCGATTGTCTGGACACTACCTTTACCAAAAGATTTTTGTCCGATTAGCGTTGCGGCTCCGTTATCGTTAAGAGCGCCTGCTAAAATCTCACTTGCGCTTGCACTACCTTCATTAATCAAAACTACTGTCGGAATACCACCTAGAATCGAGTTGCCATTTGCATTGTATGTTCTAATTGTTTTATCACCAGATTTTTCTTCTAAGACTACGTCTCCCTTATCTAGCCAAACACTAGAAACATCAACTGCCGCATCTAACAAACCACCAGGATTGCCTCTAACGTCAACAATTACACCTTTAACGTTCTGACTTTTAAAATCTTCAGCTGCCGAACGAACTAGCTCAGCCGTATCATCAGAAAATCTACTAATTTCAATATAGCCAATATTTCCATCTATTACCTTGCTCTCAACACTAGGAATAGTTATGTTTTCCCTGGTTATTGTAAAGCTCTTGTCGCCATCTTCACGTAAAACTTTAAGTTGAACTTGAGTTCCTACCTGTCCTCTAATTTTATCAACTGCCTCACTAACAGAAAGTCCGTAAGCACTTTCTCCATCAATTTCTAGTATTACATCGTTTGGCTTAAGCCCCTCTCTTTCTGCTGGAAAACCATTAATCGGGGATACTATAACTATAGAATCGTCTTTTTTACTTAGTTCAGCACCTATACCACTAAATGTTCCGTTTAAATCCTCATCAAACTCTTGGGTTTGCTCAGCAGTAAGAAACTCTGTATACGGATCACCAGCCGCTTCAACCAGGCCCTTTTTTAGACCACTTAGTAACGAAATTTCATCCAACTCGCCATCATACTGAGTTCTGAGTGAATCATAAACCTCTTCTACAGACTGATAGCTTAAATTCGCTGGCAATTTACCATCTGACGATTTAGTACCGAATTTTATATTGCCAGAGCCTAAGCCATAACCAAAAGAAAATATAAGAAAGCTAATAAATACTACCAGACCATACTTCCAGAATCGAGTACTTTTTTCAGTCGTTAATTTAGAATCCCCCATACAGTGAGTTATATTATATCATTTGCACAGTAATTAACTTAACTATTATTTTTAATTAGTACAGGTTAATCCAGCGGTAATTATAGTGACCAGTTAGATTAATATTATATTCTGATACCAGCATTCTTCCGTTTTCTACACTCTCTACATACATAACATGCCCCCATGTACCGCCGGCCACAACAGCAATATCACCTGTACGCGGAGCCGAAACCATCCAACTGGCTGGCGCCATATTTACCCAGTTTTTTGCATCGCCCCAACCTCTAGGCGCCGATCTGCCTGAACGTTCAATGGCCCATGCGACATAAGAAGTACATTGTCTAGTGCAGTAATACCACCTATCAAGTGAGTCGGCTGTCCGCGGAGGTCCAAAGCAAGGCTCATCAATCTGGCTATGACCATAACCTTTATATGGATAATCATCTACACTTATATTATGGCCATTAACAGGCCCGGGTATTCTAATAAATTGGAGATTGGCAGCAGAGTTATTTAATTGTATCTGAGAAGCAATCAGCTCTTCAATTTTCTTTTGATTCTCTTTTGTTTTAGCATTAAAATCCGCTTGTTGATTTTGATTAAAAGACAGTAGCCTAGTCTGTTCTTTCCTGCTATCAGCTAAATCTTCTCGCTGATCGGTTTGTTCTTTTAAGAGTTTATCAACTTGCTCTCTCTGGGCACGTAATTCATGCTTTAAAGCCGTAATCCTATTAACTGTAGTAGAGATTTCAGTTTTTATAGAGTCTCTGTACTGCTGTTTGTCTACAAACTCACTTAGATCGTTGCTAGATGCTAACATCTCTATGGTAGATATGTCCCCAGCTATGTACATGGCACGGATATTCTTACCAAGTAGTTGTCTTTTTTCTTCTAGCTCAGCCTCAACCTTAGCAATTTCAACTTTAAGCCGATCTTGCTCTTCGGTATTAAGTTGGATCTTGCGCTCGATATCATCAATTTGTGCTTCTAATTTACCAATGGCATCTTCGTAGCTAGTTGCCTGCTGCTTTAGTTCTTCAACTTTATTTCTGTTGCTTTGGTTTTCAGCTTCCAGAGATTCAATTTGCTCACGAACAGATTGAGCATCCACAATCCTATAACCAGCAATCGAAGAAATAACTATAGCTGTTACAGCCACTAAACTTAGAGATGTTCTGGCAAGGTTATTTTTAGTAAATTTAAGTTTATTTTTAGTCATTTTTTATTATCTTTAAACACTAGCATAATATCACAAAACTATCGTTTTGTAAATACCCGTCCGTGCATGCTACGTTAATTCATGTGAGCATATAGGCTGTAGAGCCCATTGGAGTGTCTAATCATTACACTGTTACCGTAGCCACCGCAATAGCCACGACAGTTTCTAACTATTTCGCCATCGGCTGCGGCGTAAATCGGTCTGTTGGTTACACCAGCAAAATCAATGCCTGTATGGTAACCGTTAAGATAGATTGGGTCTGGATTGCCAAATTGCTGGCTAATATAACCCCCTTCGACTGGGCGAATCCAGCCATCTGCCCCATTTATATAAGGGTTAGGGCTAATAGCTGTACCACTGCCATTTCTAACCTCGTAATGCAAATGAGCACCAAATGATAGACCGGTGTTTCCAACCGTACCTACAACTGTTCCTTGTGAAATTGGGCCTAAACTTACCAAGTTACCACCAGCTATTTGCGCCGCCAATGCAGCTTGTGTAGCTTGTAACTCTCTAATTTTTGCTTCATTTGCTTGGGTTTTTTGATTATAAGATGATTGTTCTGCTTCATTTAATGATAGTAGTCTTTTTTGTTCTGATCTGGCAGAAGCTAGTCGTGCCCTGCTGTCATTTTGCTCGGCAATTTCTATCTCAACCTGTTCTTTCTGTGCGCGCAGTTGGTGTTTTAAATCATTGATGGTTTCTAGAGTAGATGTTATCTTATTTTTTACCGAATCCCTATACTGCTGCTTGTCTACAAACTCGCTTAAATCATTACTTGAAGCCAACATCTCTAAAGTTGATATATCACCCTCAATATACATGGCACGGATGTTTATCTTAAGTAAGTCTTTTTGTTTTTCAAGTTCGGCTTCGGCTGCAACAATTTGGGCCTCGATATCAGCTTGTCTCTTTTTGCTTACTGATATTGCTTGTTCTGTCTCTTTTATATCATGTTCAAGGGTGTGGATTGCGTCTTCATAGCTCGTAGCCACATCTTGTAATTTATCAACATTACTTTGGTTGGTCGCGTTCTCACTCCTAAGCTGATCGATCTGTTCTTGTAGAGACTGGGCATTAACGTTTTTTACAATTCCAAGCGTTGCACCAGATAGAGCTAAAACAACAAATGCCACTAAAAGCGGTTGCTTAAAAAATACTTTGTGTTGACTGTTTTTTTTCATTTCTTTTTGTCTTTTTTTAACCGACATAAACATAGTAACATATACCCCAAAAATTGTTATGCTTTTTACAAAATTTACTTTGGTGTCTTGAACTTTAGATACCGACGAGTTGCAACAAATGAAGAAACGCCACCAATTAGTATACCAATACCAAGCTGAATTCCTAGTATTATCCAAAAGTTATCAGCAAAATACTGGCTAGCAAAACTTATATCCAACAGACCTAGACTACTAGCACCGAATGCTGATGAAGAAACAACGAATAAGCTATTGCAAAGTGCCACAGAAACAATTGCAGCAATTATGCCATATAGTACAGTTTCTACGACGAATGGACCACGAATATACCAAGTGCTAGCACCAAGCAGCCTCATGATATTTAGTTCCTCACGCCGGTTAAATATAGCCATTCTAATTGTGTTAAATATTATAAGCATGGAAATGGCTGCAAAAATAGCCACGCCAATAATTCCAATTCTTCTTAAGAAATAAGTTGCTTGAGCAATGTTATCAATGGCAGTTTTTCTTTCTTCCTTATAAGAAATATCTAAAATATACTCGTCAATACCTAAATCATTGATATTATTATTCAATTCCTCAAGCTTATTGGTGTCTACTGGCTTAATCCGAATTGTAGCAGGGATTGGATTATCTCCGGTTTGAGTTATAGAAACTCTTAAGTCAAGGTCATCTGAATTATCATTTATGAAGTTTTCTTTAGCTTGTTCTTTTGAAATATATTCAATTTCTTTGACATTTTCTACAGATTCCAGTTTGGAAATTATATTTTCCGTATCTTCATCCGAGGTATCATCTTTTAAATAAACTGATATATCTATTTTATCGGTAATCTGTTGTATGGTATTTGCAAAAGTAGCGTTAGCAATCACTGAGAATAGGACAATTGTTAAGGTTATAACCATTACGGCAATTGCGGCTACTGACAGCCAAGCGTTTCTTATGAAGTTAGTTACCCCGCCCTTTAATATACGGGAAAGTGTAATTAGTTTACGCTTCATACTTTATAGCTCCCGCTAACTTTATCACTTACAATTTTGCCTCCGCTAATAGTAATTACGCGTCTTTTAAGTTTATTTACTATGTCTTGGTTATGAGTTGTTAAAAGCACTGTTGTGCCATATTTATTAATTTTTTCTAGCACCTTAATCACGTCCCAAGCATGCTTGGGATCTAGGTTGCCCGTAGGTTCATCCGCAATTAGAATTTTTGGCTGTCGAGCAATTGCTCTAGCTATTGCTACACGTTGCATTTCTCCACCAGATAATTCTTTTGGATAATTTTTCTCTTTGCCGCTTAGCCCTACTATATTCAATACCCTTGGTACTGTGTGTTGAATTTCTTTATTGCCAACGCCAACTATCTCTAAGGCAAAGGCTACATTTTCGTATACATTCTTAGCTGGCAATAATTTAAAATCTTGGAAAACAACACCAATTTTCCTTCTAAGTAGAGGTATTTTTTTATCCTTTAAATGTTCGTAATCAATACCGCCAACGATTATTTTACCGCTGGTTGGTCTTTCTTCCCTTGTTAACAACTTCAAAAAAGTTGATTTACCTGCCCCACTTGGACCAACAATAATCACGAATTCTTTTGGCTCAACATGAAGGCTCACTCTATCAAGTGCAGCACTAGTTTTTCCATATACTTTACTAACTCTATCTAATAAAATCATGCAGACTTTATTATAGCAAATAGCTAATGCTTGAGTATATACTATTACTAATTTGTAGACAGTGTTTGCTCTAAATATGCATCTGTAAACATGGCAATACCCCCATCAAGCACATCATCAACCGAGCTCGTTTCTACTTTTGTCCTTACATCCTTAACCTGCTTATATGGGTGCATTACATAGTTTCTAATCTGGTTACCCCATTCTGCGGACTGATTCGGACCCTTTATATCACTCAGCTTCTGCTGATGCTGTTCTAGCTGGAGCTGAGCTAGTCTTGATCTTAATATAGTAAGTGCCGTTTCTTTGTTTTGAATTTGCGAGCGCTCATTTTGAATACTTACAGTTATCCCTGTTGGTATATGAGTAATCCTAACTGCTGAATCAGTTGTGTTAACTGACTGCCCCCCGTGCCCTCCCGCACGAAACACATCAACTTTAATATCTGTGTCGCTTATTTCAACATCTTTTGGTTCAGTGATTTTAGGCAATACATCAACCTTTGCAAAACTGGTTTGTCGCAAGTTATCTGCATTAAATGGGCTTTGGCGCACCAACCTATGTACACCGTGTTCGCTTTTTAATTTACCGTACACAAACATACCTTCTATTTCTAGCGTTGTGCTTTTTAGGCCAGCTTCATCACCTGACGATTGTTCTATTAATTTAACCGTAAAACCATTTTTTTCCGCCCATCTAATATACATTCTCTGTAGCATTGATGCCCAGTCCTGAGCGTCAGTTCCACCCGCTCCTGCATGAATTGCTAATATCACGTTGTGAGTATCATATGGTCCAGAAAACTTTAAATCCTTTTTAAGCTCATTAAATTTCTTTTGAATAATTTCTTTTTGTTCTGTTAATTCATCTATCATAGATTCGTCATTTGCCGCGATTAACTCTAGTATATCTTCCACTTCTTTGCTTAACTCCAACCACGGATCGACCGTTGAATGTAATCTTGAAATTTTTCTCATTATCTCTTGTGCAGCACTAGAATCAGACCAAAAATCTGATCTTTGGGTTTGTTTTTCAAGTTCCTCAAGTTTACTAACAGTTTCATAAACCTTTAGAGTTTTAGTTGTTTCAGAAATTTCATTACTTAATTCCTTGGCTAATTTGTTCAACTCCAACGACATAAAAGAATTATAACAAGCTCCTCAAATTGAGGTCGCCCAAAGTTCATCAAGTGACTTAAATGATTTTTGGGCAAAGTTATCACCACAACTGCCTAATATACCAAACCCCCTGATATTCTCAGAATAGAGTGCCATAACAATAGCTTGTATTTGTTCTTTTGTAACTGCCTGTATTTTGTCTGGAATTTGTTCGTAATCCTCGTATTCTTCCTCATAAAAATACCTACCTGTATATAAATTTGCCGTACCAGATACTGTCTGTGCCCCACGTTGGTATTTACCTAAAGAGTATAGCTTTGCAGCTTTAATATCGTCCTCTTTTATTTTCCCACTTAGAACATAATGCATTTCTTCCTTAATGATTTTAAAAAGTTTTTCCGTATTTGTTGTCATTACTTGAGCGCCAATCCAAAAATTTGTCGCATTTAAGTACCTAGTGTAGTTCGAACCAACACCGTATACTAATCCTTTTTCACGGGCACGACCAAAAATTTTTGAATGTAGTGTTTCTGTTAACATCACATTTAGTAACGAAAGTGCATAAATCTCTGGTTCGGTTGCTCGTCTATTCATAAATGTATCTATATAAAAGTAAAGGTTTTCAACTGATTTATTTTCTATATAGAGAGCCTTATCTAGAGATTTTGGTTTTTCTACTGGTAGTGCTGTTCTAACTCCATTGTTTGGCAAATCTATTACTTCCAATAGCTTTATTAATATTTCTTTACGAGGTTCTGTAATATTACCGGCAATAACAAATCTCATGTTGGGTGTTCGGTGTGTTTGCTTATAATGTTCTTTAACGTCTTCTAATTTTACATTTTTTAGCCTTTTCAATCTTTGCTGATCTGTTAGAACATGATATCCATATTTTTCACGTAATGCTAAATTCAAATGCCTAAAATGATTGTTAGATCTTGAAAACAATTCTTCACGTATATTACCCATCTCGGCTTCAAATTCAGTTTTCAAAAAAAGTGGTTTTGAAATTGCAGTAAGTAGTAAGGTTAAAATTCTGTCCCATTCAAAGTCCGCACATTCTGCTTCATATGTTATGTCATAACTACCAGTACTGGCATTTGCGTAGGCACCGTTTTTTTCTAGTTCTGCTTGGAACTCTCTTGAAGTTTTGTATATTTGATTAGCGCCAAGTAACACATGCTCCATTGCATGCGGTATCTCCCATTTTTGTGGATCTACAAGATAATCACCTGCTCGAAAACTTAGGTCATATGTCATAACTGATGCATCAGGCACATTGACCAATAAACCTTTGATTCCATTTTTTAGTGTTAACTCTTCAACAGTATGCTTCATTTAGCGCTTGCGGCCTTTCGCTCGGCGCTTACGTTCTGCTTTGCGTGATTTTTTTCTAGTCTTGTTTGAGGTTTTCTTTTGCGTTGCCTTTGGTTTATCCAGATTTGCTGTCATTCTAGAAGAAAAATCTTCTTGGCTTAACTCATCGGCTTCTATGATTCTGTCTGCATTATCAACAGAACGTTTTGCAGCCCTGGTTAATTCTGTGTCAACGGGTTGATGAACGTCTTCATCTTCAGCTGGAACTGCAGAGAATAAACTCTTAATTACATCGTGCCTTACTTGTTCTTGCATCACTTCAAACATTTCTTGTGAACGACGGCGATATTCAACAAGTGGATCTTTTTGACCAACGCTAATCCAATTAATTCCCTCCCTTAGATGAGACATATCTTCAAGGTGTTGCATCCAAAGATTATCAAGCACCTGCAAATAAATTTCTCTTTCTACAGCACGCATAGTTTCATCACCAAATGCACCTTCGCGCGCTTCGTAAAGCTCGTTAGCCTTTCGATCCAAAACTTTTGCAAAATCTGTTGCCTCGGCTTCAAATACTTCATCAAGTGCAGCATCATCAAGTGGAAACACTTCGGTTAATAGACTTTCGTATTCTTCTGAATAAGCTTGTGGTGAATTTGCAATCTGATTTACTTCATCTTTTACAAATATCTTAATTCGTTTAGAAACGTTCACATCTTTTAATATTTCTCGACGAATCTTATAAGTAGCCCGCCTGTGACGGTTCATTACATCATCGTATTGCACAACATTCTTTCGTCTATCAAAATTAAAGCCTTCTACCTTCTTTTGGGCAGCTTCAAGACTTCTTGAAATTATGCGATTTTCAATCGGTGTTTCTTCGTCAACATTCATACGCTGCATCATGGCCATAATCCGTTCACCACCAAATACACGCATTAGTTCGTCTTCACAACTAACAAAGAACTGTGTTGCCCCTGGATCGCCCTGACGACCAGATCGTCCACGTAATTGGTTATCAATTCGCCTGGAATCGTGCCGCTCGCTACCAAGCACAAACAAACCACCAAGTTTTTTGGTTTCTTCATTTAAAACAATGTCTGTTCCACGGCCTGCAATGTTGGTTGCTAGAGTAACTGCTCCTTTTTCGCCAGCTCTAGCAACAATTGAGGCTTCTTTTTCGTTATTTTTCGCATTTAAAACACTGTGTTTAATGCCAGCCTTGCCTAGCATTTCACTGAGTAATTCATTTTTTTCAATAGAGACTGTTCCAATTAAAACAGGCTGGCCTTTTTTGTTAAGCTCTTTGATTTCGCTAATTATGGCGCGGAATTTGCCTTGCTCAGTTCTGTAGATTCTATCTGGTCTATCGTCACGAATAATTATTCTGTTTGGCGGAATAACCACAACGTCAAGCTCGTAAATTTGATGAAACTCTTCACTTTCTGTTTCTGCAGTACCGGTCATTCCAGAAAGTTTTTCGTATAACCTAAAGTAATTTTGAAAAGAAATCGTAGCCAAAGTCATCGACTCTTCTTTTACCTCAACGCCTTCTTTGGCCTCAATTGCCTGGTGTAAACCCTCGTTATAACGGCGGCCTTTTAACAAACGCCCCGTAAACTCATCAACTATTACAATTTCACCGTCACGCGTGACAACGTAGTCTTTATCGCGTTTATACATGGCTTCTGCCCTAAGAGCTTGCTCAAGATGATAGATTGTTCTAACATTTTCTGTTGCATAAAGGTTGTCCACACCAAGTTTTTTTTCAATCTCTTCAACACCCTCGTCTGTCAAAACAACGGCTTTTCTCTTTTCGTCAATCTCGTAGTGTTTTTCATTTTGTAGCGGTCTGACAACCTTTGAGAATTGCTCATAAGCTGTAGCACTAGCCGCTGCCGGAGCAGAAATAATAAGCGGTGTTCTGGCTTCATCAATCAATATTGAATCTACTTCGTCAACGATTGCATAATGCAGTTCGCGCTGACGTAACTGTGATTCTTCCCTAACCATGTTGTCGCGCAAATAGTCAAAACCAAACTCGTTATTCGTGCCATATGTAATGTCTGCCGCATACGCCTCCTGTCTTGTACAGGGTTTTAAGTGCTTCATCCTTGGATCTTCATGGTTATCATTTTGGAATTCAGGGTCATAAATAAAAGATGCGTCTGGAATAATTACCGAGACACTTAATCCCATAAAATTATAAACCTGCGCCATCCAACCAGCATCACGCTGCGCCAAATAATCGTTAACCGTAACAACATGAACACCTTTACCCGTTAAGCCATTTAAATAAACTGGTAATGTAGCGACCAAAGTTTTACCCTCACCTGTTTTCATTTCAGCTACTTTGCCCTCATGCAAGACCATGCCGCCAATTAACTGCACATCAAAATGTCTTTGCTTTAAAGTTCTGCTTGATGCTTCGCGAACAGCCGCGAATGCGTCTGGCAAAATTGCATCTAATGACTCTTTTTCTAAGCGTTTTTTAAATTCATCAGTTTGTGTGGCCAGCTTTTTGTCAGACATTTTTTTGTATTTGTCTGCCAAAGCGTTAACTTCCTTAACTCGCTTCTTCATACGCTTTAAGGTTTTAGCTTGTGGGTCGCCTAAAACACGCTTCAAAACTTTTTTCATCTATAAATAATCCCTTTTCCCAACCCTGAGGTTATATTGTAACGTATTTATGCTCCACGACGCGACTGAAATTTATTAATTAGCCTTCTTGTGTGACCGCGCATTACGGAATGCTGTTCTTTATACTTCTTAAGTTGATTTTTGTACTTGGTTTCAACAATGTCAACTGCAGCAAACATATTCACGGTTGTTTCTTTTACGGTAATTTTATCATGAGATAAATGAAGGATAACTTCGCAAGTATATTGTTTTTTCTTTTTGGTGTTAGCTTCTTTAATTTTTACTTCAGCACGAACACTTTCTTTTTCTTTACGTGGCACGTACTTATCTAGCTTGCCAATTTTTTTATTGATGTATTTCTTAAGATCGTTGTCTATATCTACATTTACACCTGTTATATCTATATTTTGTATCATTATATCTCCTTTTTACCGTTCATATATGGTTGCAATACCTCTGGAACAAGTACATCACCATCTTTTGTTTGATAGTTCTCGATGATTGCTATAAGCGGTCTTTGGGCAAAGACTGTTGCGTCATTAGTGTGTACAAATTTAGTTGTTCCATCCTTTAATTTTAGCTTGGTCTTCATTGCCCTAGACTGATAATCACCGATAAAATCTGCGGTATGAGTCTCTCGATAAGTTTCTTGGCTCGGCAGCCAAGCCTCAATATCAACACCTTTCGCATTTGGACGACCAATATCAGCTGTACACTTCTCAAGAACATGATATGGAAGACCTAATTGTTGCATTAGATATTCCTGAATGGCAACCATAAATAAATGCTCACTCAAAGATGATTCTGGTGTACAAAAGCTTTCCATCTCTAGTTTATTAAACTGATGCAATCTGAACATACCTTCAGTATCTTTGCCATATGTACCAGCTTCTTTTCTGAATGCGGTAGTAAAGCCAATGTAACGAATAGGTAGCTCGTCTTCGTTTAATGTTTCGCTCATATACATTGGAGCCAATGTATGCTCCGCGCTTGCATTAACCCACAAATCCACGTCTTCAAACTTATACGTTTGCTCTTCTCTATTGAGTCGTCCAGTTGCTTCAAAAACTTCTTTCTTTGCAACAGCAGGAGGCAAAACGGGCACGAAAGCTTTTGAACTAACGTCCAGCTTGTTTTCTTTTGCAATCTTTTCTAACACATTTGAGTTGCTCAAAACATCCATACCATACCGATTTAAAGCCCATTCTAGTCTAACTAGATCCCCCTTAATATACACAAATCTAGCACCAGCAATTTTTACTGCTCTCTCTCTATCAATCCATCCTTTAGCCTCAGCAATACTTGCATGATTCTTGATCTTAAAATCAAAAATGGGTTTTTCACCTACGGATTTAATAACAACATTTTCATTTTCTGTTGAGCCAACCGGCACGCTTTTGAGTGGCATATTTGGCACCGCCTTTAATAAGGTCCAGTATTGAAGATTTAATTTTTCAAGTTCTTCTTCTTTAACCTTTATGTCTGCTTTAATTATCCTAACAACCTCTTTGTCAGCCTCGGAAGGTGGCTTACCGGCAAAACCCGCAGTTCGTGAATTTACTTCCGATCTAGCAGTATCAATGTTTACTATTAATGCTCTCCTTTTTTCATCAACTGATAAGAGCTTTTCAATATCAACCTGGTAGCCTTTTTGTTTTGACTTTTCCTCGACTAGTTCAGGATTATCACGTATAAACTGAATATCTAACATATTGATATTATACCGCTATTTACCACTATTTTTAAGGTGTTTTAAGGTAAACTCTGTTCTAGATTTAGCGTAATCACAAAATTCACAAGGCTTGGTAGGGTTCATTATATTTTTTCCAACCGGTGGCATTGTTTCACTATCCATTGTTTTCTTCATTTTTTTGATTGTTTTATCTACCCAGTCACTTTTGCCTTTGTGTGGAAACACATGCGTTTCAAAGTTGACTACATTATCAAACTTGTCATGATCCCAACTGCCAGTTGCATATACAAAATAACCTGTATCACTCACTTTAAAGTCATTTTGTCTAAGTAACCATTGATAAATCTCCATTTGGCGACGATACGTATCGTGCCAAGTGCCTTCAGCTCCTAGTGATTTCACTGGCTCAGCCTTGGCGGTCGCCTTGTAATCAACCACGATTAGGTTGCCGTTATCATCAACCCAAACGTCATCTACTGCTCCAAATATATGCAAATTTGTTGACTCATGTATTACATCAACACCTGCATCTTTACCTAGCGCCTGGCGCCATTTATCCATATTTTTGTGCCTAAACGGAACAGCATTGATACCCGTTTCTGTCATAAGTGGGTGCGGCTCACCTTTTGCGCGAAAGTAATCAAACTCTTTCTTAAAAAGTTCATCGATTGCCTTGTTTATATTAAATGGTGGACCGCTTGGTCGAGAAATTTTATACCTAACATCTAGCCAAAAACATCGAGGGCACTGCATAAACAATTCAATCTTGCTACGACTTATCCTGAATGGTGTTCTTTGGCCCGGTTCATACGGCTTGCTTCTAAACCTCGAATAGCTCATATATTCATTATAGCGTTACCAAGCCGCTCAGTCCGTTGTAATATCAATTTTCTAGTTTTTTGATGCTTGCTTCTATGTCGCTTGGTTTTTTGGCAATAAAGTCTGGGTTATATC
>JAGQMZ010000001.1:41512-69160 GCA_020428405.1 Candidatus Saccharimonadota bacterium
ATAAACAGCATCTTGAGATTCAAAACCCTCTTTCTTCATAACTTTTTTAAGTGATTGCGCCTTGCTAAAAATTCCCACGTTGCCGTAAACACTTTTAAAGTATTTCTCAATTTTTTGATCGCGTAAAAAGGCATTAATTATGCCTAATCCGTTTGAACTAACTACATAAAGTCTGTGATCTTGTGACAGGTTAGAAATTACTTTGTCCAACCCTTTAAACATTTCAATTTCATCAGTCCTTTTTCTAAGAATTGTTCTTCCTTTTACAAGCAATCCAGGTAGTTTATATACAGGTATTTTAGCCTCTTTTAAAAGTTGCTTTGCTGTCATATTTCGGTAACGTTCAACGTCTTGTTTAGATATTTCGATTCCTAGCATTTCTTCAGCAATCTCAATAATTACTGGCAAACTATTGGCTATAGATCCATCAAAATCAAATATAACTTGTTTCATTTACATCTTATTGTACAGAGGTAACAATTATTTACAAAACTAAGTCCGTATTACGGCCGCAGAGTGCCGAAGAACACCTGCCAGGCAAGTGCCGATTTAGCAACTAGACTTAAAATCATATAGACTTTCTCGCCATACACGTAGTCCGCCCACTTACCCTTTTTCTTATACTGCAGATACATGTTTATAGCAAAGCTATTAAAGAACAAGAAAATGCTTAGGTAAATCCAATAAACAAAAGTTGGAATGTTGCCACTGCCGTAAACATTGGCACCCCAAACATAAATTACAAAAACTAGCCAAGGCACTATGCCGGCAAAGCAACCGATTAAATAACTAATCCAGTTTGTCTTCTTGCTTTTTTGGTTCCACAGCTCCATAACAAGGCCCATAAGATTCATGATTGCCGTAAGGCTAAAAATCATGATCAGGCTAGATAGATCATAAACGCCACTAAGCACTGCTATAGCCACCATCATTGTGCTGGCGCTAAAGGCGTATTCAATCCACCTAACTTTATTGATGCCTTTTTTAAGATTAGCCTCGTATGTTTTGCGATAAACTGTAGCAGATACTAAGTGTGCAATTGCACTCATAAAAAAGAACGCTGCCACAAGGTAGCCCAAGTTCACGCTAAATAGGTTTGTTGTTGCTGGGGATAATACTGGTTGGCCATTACTGCTAAGTAGCGGGTCTACAGAAAGATAGCTTGTGCTAACAGTTACATTTGCACTACGACTTAAAACTACAATCAAAACACCTTGCAGTGCATGAACTGCTGAAAGAACAATGTTCCACTTGTTTAAGTTTTCTAGGTTAACTTTATGTTTAGATTTAAATATGGCCCTCAATTTTTTCATGTCTTAACTGTAGCACATTTAGTCTGTTTGTGCGGCTTCGCCGTAAAGTTCATCAAAACGTTCACCCACACGTTCGCGGACAATTGCAAAGTTATGAACTAAATAATCAAGAAAGTCTTTGTAACCCTCTGATTTAATTCTTTCAGCCATTTCAGGTATTGGCATTACCGAACCTTCACTTATGTCATCTGCCATATCAGCAAACTGATGCCTAAGATTGAATATATATGCAGGGGGCCTGTCACCCCTGTAATAATTTCTGCCGAGACTCTCCCTATTACTACCAGTCTTTAGTCTAAATGCAGCACCATCAACATACCTACCAAGATGTAGCTGGCGCCCTACCAAAAAATTAGAAATTTCACCACTTCTAGCTGCATCAACCTCATCATCGTTCCGCGTCAACACACCTGCAATATGTTTCAAGTAATCTGTATTATAACGCTTTACATCATCCATATGAGACCCCCTTCTTTCCCATTCAGCTTTTGGAACTAATTTTAGTGCAGCATCGTTAAGGGGGTTACTTAAAACACTTGGGTCGCTAAAGAATCCTACAACCGAGACTTCACCGATGCCTCGACTAACCACGGGTCTAACACTATTATCAGACAAATATTCAACATGTTCCCAGAATGCTAAAAATTCTGCGTCTTGTTTTACTTCTGAACCCCTAGTTTCAGGGTTTTGTTCTATATACTCCACAATCTCTGGTCTTGCAGTAATTTGTTCCGCGCCAACACTCATAGTACTCCTCCTACTTACAACTTAATCATAGATGCAACAGAAACAATTGCAAGCTTTAACTTTTTAGTTTTTCTGATAATTTTTGGCGGAGTTTTTCTAGTTTGGGGTTTATAACTATTTGGCAGTAGGCTTGACCTGGGTTTTTATTAAAATAATTGTGGTGAATTTCTTCTTCCTCATAGAATTTGTCTAGCTGTTTTAATTCAGTCACTATCGGCTTATCCCATAATTTCTGTGTTCGCTTTATGGACTGTTCTGCAGTATTTTTCTGTTCATTATTGCTACATAAAATGATAGATCTATACTCTGGGCCAACGTCTGCACCCTGCCTATTAAGCGTTGTTGGGTCGTGTATAGTCCAAAAGATGTCTAGTATATCATCCAGACTAATAACAGAGGTGTCGAAAGATACTTTTACTACTTCTGCATGCCCAGTTTCTGTTCTATGCAAGTCTTGATAGCTGGGGTTTTTGAAGTCTCCGCCTGAATAGCCCGGCACAACTTTAGTTACCCCATTTATTATTTGGTATGAAGCTTCTAGGCACCAAAAGCAGCCGCCACCAAGAACAATTGATTCAAGTTTTTTACTCATGCTTATATTGTACTATTGCTAGCTAGTCTGGCTAATAGTCTCTACAGCAAGTACAGGCACGTGTAATAGTCTGTCTTGCTCAACCTTCTCAAAGTACGGAAACAGCATTACGTTATCAAACGTTACGCACAAGGCTCTGACCACAGCGTTGGCGCCAACGATTCTACCAATATGTAGGCGAGAATAGGTTACAAGCTCACCAGAGAACATAATTCCCTCATCAAATCTATTAAAAGTTGTTGGCTTTGTTGCGTCAAAGCTTGCTGGCACACTAAAACCAGTGCGGGCATCTACGTAATAGTTTTGACCTAAAAAATCTAGCTGTTCTGCGCCATGTTCAAGCTCTGTAATCTCTTGCTCATGCTGAGTAGTAAACTCAAATCCATCTGAGGTCTGCGCTAAAACAGATTGTTCTGCCCTTAAAGTAGCTAACTCAATTGGATCACCTGGCATCTCTAAACTCATGCGGAATATTTAACCACATAAGAAGTTATTTCAAAAAAGCTTATTCTTCTACAGTTACACCGTTCCAAAATGCCACATGGTTTGAAAAATCTTTTTTAACCACGTCTATTGCGCTAGGTTTTGGGTTTGGGTACTGAAACATGGCATCTTTTGCCCAGTCGTCACCCTCACCTACATCGTAATATTTGCAATCGCCCTTCCAGGGGCAAGTGTACTGGGTGTCGCTCCCTTTTGTCATTTTCATGTTGACGGAGCTTATGGGCATATACCAGTTGCCCTCAATATAAATACAGTCTTTTTTGTCTGCCTCAGCGATTATTTTACTGTTCCAAATTGCTTTCATAAATCCTCCTTTTAATACTTTAGTATTATAGCAGATACTTAAACTTAGTGATTTAAGAGATGTGTTGAAATAAAAAAACACCTCTTAAGGTGTGAAAAGTGAAGTGTTAGATTAAATTGTTGTAGTTGTTGATAGGTTAAACCTATTAGACTGAACTACAAGTTGCACGCATGGATGCGAGTACCGAAGTACTCACCCCGCAAACCAGCGTGACTTTTTGTCGCTTTATTTGGACGACGTGATCTTGGGGTAAAGACCACCGGAATACGGAAACCATCCACTAAACCGAAACCAAGCCTGCCCAGGCTGACCATCTGGAGATACGCTCACAGCATCGAGGGTTACCCTCATTACAATATCTTGCGCTATCAGCACGAGCACCCGTGGGGCACTCCACCTGAAACGAGCACAACGCAAGCCACTGCAACACCAAATCAGAGACGGAGTCCAAATCCTGACACGTCTTTGGTTAACTGTTTTATAGTAAGCCGGTCATAGCCTACTGGTTTGCCGTACATTACCGCTTGGTACTGGACGTACAGCGTGAGCACAATCTCGTGTAGAGAGTAGAGCACTCATTACTACCACAAAGGTCGCTAGCCCCTGTGATCTGCCGTTCTTTGTCGCCTATATTATTTCACTACACCATAGACTACGAGCAGAATTGTTGTCTTTGAAAGACTGTGAAAACACATAATATACGTATTTTCAGCGTCTTTCAAAGCAAACTACTAACACTTCACTTGTAAAATTGCACCTTAGGAATCCTAAAACTCAACTAAGGTACACCTAGTATAATACATATTGTATTATATGTCAATATTTATTTAGGCTGTCTGTGTTATTCTTGTTGTTCTAGTTTGTTTGGAAGAACTAAGACTATAACCAAAGTTACTAGAAAAGATACAAGCCAAGACATTAGTAAAAACAGTATAAAGCTATAGCCCTTGTTTTTGGCCCAAATCGCCGGCCAAAATGCAAAAGCAACCCATAAAAAGATCCCCAGAATAATATAGAACATCATACGTCTATATCTTCACTTTCTTAAATAGTAAATACCCTATCATCCAAAACTCACCTACCGTTGCTGGCATCGGAAGAACCTCGGCAAGAGTTGTTTGTTCTGGTAAAAGAATTGTTACAAAAGTGCTCAGAACATACCCTACCCCACCAGCTATCAAGAACCACCCTAACGCAGTTGGAAACTTGGCTTTCATTGCAACGTAACCCATAGGAATAAGCCACAAACCAAAGAAAAGTGCTGCTACCTGCCAAATGTATTCATGGATATCAAAAAGAAGTTGAGAATTGCCGAGAGCCAAAACTTCAGGGCCAGCAAGGGCAACGTTTAGGGCGCCTACCCACATAGCAGATGCAATTAGAATGGCAACGGCATTAACCATGCCAAAAACACCAATCAATCCAGCAGAAAAGCTATCTGTCTTCCTAAATAGCTTATAAAACCAAACTGCTGCTAGCGCCTGAAAACCAACTAATGCAACTTCAGCAGCTATACCAACGCGTGCCATCGATTCATCTTTTATCAAGTTTGCCGCAGTGGCAACGGCATCGCCCTCAACATAAAGTTTGTCACGAGCAAAAAGATAGGCTACCATTCCTGTTATTGCCAGGCCTAGATAAAATAGTCCTGTTAGTTTTGCAGTTGTTAGCTTCATTTTTACCCCCAAGTTTATCTATATATAGTAAGTATAACAAATTACTATCAAGGTAAAGTTCCTTTATCACAAACTAGTTGATTATTATTGTTATTTATAGTATAATAGCTTTTTATGAGCCCCGGTATAAGATGTGACGACCAGGAGATTGGTGCTTTTGAAGAACTTCAAGAAACAGCACCAGAAGATTTAAGATATATTGGTAACGCCATTTCAGATACAGTGGTAAATATTCTAGAGGAAAAACTCTTTAATTCGGTTTATGAACCCCATACTGAAGAAGATTCAACCGGACTATATGAATTAAGAAAAGTCCTCGAAGAAATTCGTAATGTCGAATCTTTTGACATACATAAATTTAACCATCTCGCTGAAGAAAACAGTAGAAATCGGGCAATTAATAAAATCAAACCTACAATTGCCTACCATATGCAATCACTGGCGAACGGCAAAGTATTAATATTTAACGACGAGACTCATGAGTCTAACTGGGTTAATATTCCAAAAAATGATCAGAAAAAATTCAAGGATAACCTACAATTTATAGAATTACCTCCCATTTCTGGCCATGAAGATGATGATCATAATGATCTACCACTAGGCGTGCACCAGGCTATGGTATCAGTTACGCATTTATTATCTGAGCAAGTAAATTCTCTAGAAAATACTATCCCAACTATAACTGAAATTGTAGAACATGCAATGACTGGCCAAGACGATGGAATAACTATCCATAAAAGTTCTGATGATAATGGGTTTATATTACGGGCCACGGTGGGTAGTAAAAAAGTAAAAAGCATCAGAAGAAAATCTGCCGCATTAACAGAAACTCTTAAAGCATTCATTGATGGGCCGGAAGAAGTAGCCGCCAAAAGTTTCATAGATTACTCTTCTGAAGATGTAGATAAATGGTGCGTTAATCTAATTGAAGGGATTATTGTAGAACGTAACACCAAACTATACCAATCATTAAACTTAAATCAGCAAAAAACTGTTAAAAAGCGACAAGCTCCTGAACAGGAAAAATTAACTAAGAAAGAAAAGCGCAAGCTTAAAAAACTAGCTAGGCAAGCTACCCAGCAGTCCGGCATAGAAAAGCCCAAGGAGCAAGAAATAACTGAGTCTGAGTCAGTTATTGAAGATGTTGATATTTCAATACCGTGGGTGGAAAACGGCCAGTCTGTTACTCAAAATATTAGAGAATTTATATCAAATGGCAACTCTCTATACATTGTTAACGGAATGGAGGCAAAACTTCAGGAAATAGCAGATAAAACATTAGAAAAATCAGACATAGCACCTAAAGTTGATAACGTTATCATTCAACACGCGCGCTTAATAAATGATGACCACATGCCATGGGACAGGTCTTCTCCCCTGTCAGTAAAAATGCTAAATAAAAACGGTTCAGCTCCTCAAGAATATCAAGACGAAACAATTTGGTATACCTATGACCTAAGTTCTAATGCACCTCGCGTATATTACACACTTAAGGATGCTTCACAAATTGAAACTACTAATCCAACAAAGCTAGATGGCAATAAAAAATGTCTGGTTATTGTCGCAATTACAGATAAACAAAAACAAAAATCTACCTTAAAGCATCTTACAGGTAAGAAACATTCGTCACTTACTGCAGAAGGTGTCGGCTCGATATAATACTTTTAATCAAGAGCATATTTTTTACTTACTATTATTCCACCCCATTATCAAGCGGATGAATATCTTCATACATATTTGGGTCTTTTATGCTTGCCATATTGCCCCAATCATTAATTAGCCCGCCAAAACCTTTTTCAATAAGGTTAGCTCTTTTTCTAGCTCTTGTGTCCTGTGGTGGGGTTACAGTTCGTTTTTTATCTTCAGCTATAGAACGATCCTTTTTAAAACCCATCCAGCCGATATCTTTGTCTTTTCTAAGACGCTCTGCTAATCCACCAGCTAATTTATCCCAGTAATAATCTCGCCGGCAAACCTCTTCAGAGTTTAAAGTAATGTTTCTGCCCTTTTCGGCATGTTTCTCTAGTAATTTATTTATAGCTTTTTTACGAGCTATGGATTCAACCACGGTATCAGCTTTATCGGGCTCTGCTGAAAGCAGCTCAGACACGTAAATTATTTCCGGTAATACCTGAAGCGCCTCGTCACTTAAAATCGGCACCTGATTATGATATTCCAAAGCTCTAATGCAAATCTCTTGTATTAATTCTTGCGGGTAGACTATTGATACTTCGCCTTCTCTTATTACTTCTATTGTTTCTTCGTATCCGTGCTTGCCTACTATATGTGCAGCATATACAGGCGATTTTAGTATTGGCAAATCACTCACACCCCGTTCTAGCATTCTAAATAATGAATTTGTAGCAATAAGACTTGCCCGCATCGGCCACGCAAAATTTAAAGCATCTCCGCTAGTCGTCTCAACCCTCCGAAGATCGCCGTCTTTTTTAAATGGAATCCTCAACAATGGCCTGTCTTCCCAGCTTGCACTAGCTAAATGACTTGTTATAGAAAGTCTCGGCGAATGGTGATATTCAGAATCACCAGATTTATTTATTAATAATCCACCGGAGCCAAAAATTGCTCCCTTAGCAACGTTCAGCGCTGCTAACATTTCTACATCTTTTGATGCTGGCTCTGATTCAAGACTAGTAGTTATATTTAAATGTATACCTCTTGACGTTCTATTATGGTCAACAATCCTTCTATTTAACTGAAAGTTTTCTATTATTCCGTTTTCTCTAAGATTGCTCAACGCTTTAAGCATTATTTCATCACCATCAAAAGTCCTATTAACTGCCTCTTCTGCAGAAGTTGTCTCTGGCGTACAATATTCAAAGCCGCTAGGGTCTCTATACAATCTACCACCGTTACTCAGCATGCCTTGATTTGGTCCAACAATAATACCTATTTCATGTAACGAACTATCTAGAACTTCTTGTTTAATTTTTGAAGAGCTTCTTCCTTCGGGTTCATGATACAAATCTATTGATACATCTTTAGAGTGACAAGAGCCTACTATTTCTTGTGTAACACTATCCGGAAAGCAAATTAACGCACTGTATTCCGTTTCAATTCCAAATATATCAGGCCTAAGTTCAGGGTTAGACATTTTAGAATATTACATCCACTTTCTTATACCTGCAAGCATTAATACTTATATGTTTTTCCGTAAAAACTGACGGGCACACTTCCAGAGCCTGAAGTAGAAACACCTCATAAAAAATTTTAATTTTTGTCTAGAAACTTATGTTTAGTACTGGTTTTACATAGAATGCAAAGACATTAAGCACAAGAACACTTCCTATAATGGCTATAGAAGTTAGTATAGCCATGTACTTGTAAGCCGGGCTTACACTTCTAAAATCATCTAAAAACTTCTTGTTGGCGAATTTTACCGCACATCTTCTATACAAAAAAGTTGCAAATGCACAAACTCTGGTTATAAATCCGAATAAACCATATATTGGATATACGATAACTACCCAATATGGCTCAGATTTGTCTGTTCTTGCATAAGTAATTGCCTCTAATAATCCATAAGTAACGTATGTAATTACGAAATACCACGGGTATAAAACAAGTATCGGCAGGCTTAATAGCCGTAAAATGTCCAGGAACATAACGAAAAATACATTGTAAAACGCATCAAACCTTAGTGGTGCCGGCATTTGGTCGCGCGTCATAACTTTTAGATAGTTTTTAATGTTTGCGTATAAGCCCGGAAACCAACTAAAAACACGTTGTTTAAAAAGTCCGTTAACAGTTATTGGGGGCTGGGTATAGACTATAGAGTCTGTAAGAACAACACCCCTTGCATCTTGCGCTAAATGAATGAGCAGTGTGCGCTGCAAGTCTTCACCCGAAAATTCACCACTATGCTTTTTAATTTGCCTGCGCAATTCTTTTAAAGAAAAAAGCCCAACAGCTCCAGATATATTCTGAACAGAAGCCTTGCCATTATGATATCTTTTGCCAAGATCAGTTGTTTTACGATACTCGAAAGATTGAAGCTGTGTAAGCCAATTTGACTTATTTACCAAAACTCTAAATGCTACCCCCTCGTAGCCTTCATCGAGTAAACCAGTTGGTATCATCGCTTTTTCTATTAGTGTGTCATCATCCATAATCAAAACATATGGAGTTGTTACCAAATCAAGAGCTCTGTTAATGGCCCTGACCTTACCGACTGGCTCCTTAATGTCTAATAACCGCACGTTATAATGTTCTACGATTAGACACGTATGATCTGTTGATCCATTTGATGCCACAATTACTTGTTCGGGCTTAAAACGCTTTAATAATGACTGTAACGCGTATTCAATAACATCGTCGCCATCTTTACAGGCAATTACTACTGTAACTTTAGATAGATCTTCAGTAGATGTTCTGTAGCTTCTGCGAGTAAATGACTCTAGAAAGACCTTAAACCCGTCAACTAGCCAGATCGGTATTATAATTATTGCGTATGTTGGGTCAAAATGCCGCCAAACCACACCTTTTGTCTGAAAATACCCAAACAGAACAACATATAAAAGAATCAGCCCAAGTGTACTGTACCCAACAATGTTATCTAATGAGTATTTTTTACGCCTAGCATGTAGTTTGTATCGTTTTGATCTGTACTTTTTTGCCACTAGATTATTTTACATAAGTTTCAACAATTGTCTACCCCTGTTATTCGAGATAGTGTCAGTACAAGAAAGTAGAGATCAGTTTTACAAACCCAGACACCCTATACAGGAGTACAATATAATCATGGAGCCAAACCAACAAACCAACATTCAACCATCGGGTCAAACACCGGAACCAAACAAATCTGAAAAAGATGAAAAGTATGCTGAAGCATTGGCTAAAATGGCAACACTGGACTATGACCTAGAACATAAAAACGACGTTAAGCAAAAACACTTTTTACCTAAAAAGACTATTGTTTATATTGTAATTTCATTGATTCTATCAGTTATAACCTGGGCTTATTTTGCAATAACCAATCAAGAACCTATACCAGACATTGACAGTACTAAAACTACCGACGAACTACTGGAAACAACTAAAGAACTACGTGATTTTGAGAATCAATAGCTAGAGAAGACAAGCCAATAACAAAAAAGGACCACGAGGGTCCTTTGATGTTTGCCAGCGGAACTGCAAGAGTTTCTCTGGCCACAAGTTTAACTATTGCTAGTTAGACCTGCTTGTCACCTCACAGTGACTAAGTACCAATATATGCCTTGAGCAAGTGCTAAGTCAATCGTTTGTGGTAAAAACTACAAAATACTTTTTGATTTTGTCAATATACTAATGCTTAGACTACTGTGGCCCATAGTCACAACGTGGTAACAAAAAACCATCAGTTCCAACCCTTAGAATCTACGCCCTCACTAGATGAGATATTTGGTCTATCTTGAAAATCAAGCCTGTAAATATTTTTAAGTGGATACATATACAAAATATTGGTATCTACTAAGTTATCTTCTATCACTAAACTTAACCCGATATCTTTATGGTAACCAAACTTAGATGGCCAAATGTCTATTTCTGCAATGTCTATACCTCTTTCATTTAAATCTAAGTCTACTTCTTTAAGCTTGGCACTATCTTCTGTTTTTACAAATAATCTGTCTGTAAGAATTGTTAGCTCATAATTACATAGTGGGAAAATTTCATTTAAATACTGCAGGTAATATTCTCTCTTCATCTCTTTGGAACGAGACAGAAGATCAAAAGTTTCTATAATTTCATCTAGATTTATATCATCATTTATTAAAGCAACATCAATTCGATGGGCCCATGGATCATCTACCTCAGGCATTGTACTACTAAACGGCAAAATTAAATCCGGAACGTTTAAAAAGCTGGACTCTACAGGTGCAAAGGCATACGTAGACTCATAAATTTCGGTTGTATCTGATATATCAGGCATATAAACGCAGTAACCCACAACTAACTCACTACCAGTAAACCTACCGTTTAAATTGCCCCCCCTGTCACCAACATCAACACCGTTTGAATATCCAAGAATTGGTAAATCACTGCCTGAGCGCTGAACATTACGTAAAATATCACCACTTTGATTTACGCCCGAAACAAAAATATTGCCAGATAATGCTACTTTTTCAGCCGGAAAAATTATTTCTTCTAATATGGGATCGAGATTTTTATATACAGCTTCATATCCGCCATCTCGCCTCATGTAATGTGGAATTTTTATTTGCTCCTCCAGGGCCAACTCACGAAACGCATCCAAATCCGACTCAATGCTCATGAAAGCTATTCTATACCCTACTTGTCAGTTATTTTGTTGTGACTTTTACGCTCTAACTATGTATACAGTTTTTTATAGTTAGAGATTTTACTTTTATTATTTTTATAAATGTTTACTGTCGTACGTATGTTCCTGTACGTTCCAATAGTTAAAAATAGTAATAAGGTTATGATATATTCATCAAATATTCTTATAAATACCATGCCTAGGATTACCATTATTAGCCCAATAAACATTAAAATTGCAGTTACTATATTTTTTACTGGGTTAATTAATAGTGTTCGGCCAAAGTCAGCTATGTTTTCTTTCCCGGACTCAATACGAGTATCTTTGTAAGCTCTTAGGTTAAAATTAAGCTCTTTAAACAGTTTGTCTGTCTTGGCCACAAACTCATCAATTTTATTATTTGGAACCAGTGGAGCTAAAATTATTAAGCGATCGTCTTTGATTTCTAAATCATAGTCTGATAGTTCTATCATAGTCTGCATGACATCAGGCGTAATGAAACTTAACGTATCAATCTGATAAAACATTGGTGAATACAAATCATAATATTTGTCAAAATTGCCCTCTAGTGATAACTGCTGGCTTTTTAAAAACACCCACTTGTACTGTCTGCCTTTTGCTGTCTTTGAGTCAAAAATTAAATGTGGCAATGTTCGGCGTAATTTATATTCAATAACTGTATGGTATTCTTCTCTTGACTTGAAATCCCCGTTCTTTGATTTTCTATAAAAATCAAACCTTACATCATATAATGAGTAATCTTTTTCTGATTTAATAAAATCAGTCTTGTCATTAATTTTTAACATATCATTGGTGGTAGTTTTAAAAAACAAAGACTTGTGAATACTTACATCTACTATGTATTTCCTTTTACGAAGCACTGACCTAATAGCAAAGTAGTTAGCCAAATGACGTACTAAATATAATATAAAAATAACAAATGTCAGATAAACGATTTGAATGGCAAGCAGTCTACCACTAAACCTAAATGAGCTAATAATTGTAGCTAAAAAGAATGCAGCAAACCAGCCAAAGAAAATATCCATTGCTATTGCTGCTGGCATTTTACGTTTGTATAACTTATCGATGAATAATATCTTGTATAAAATTGACATTATATTTATAAAAGTATATCACGTAGCTCAACTTGATATTATTAATGTTTCAACGATAATTATATAATTATTTTATAGCTTTGCCTCTGGATAAATAGCTTTTGTTGTTTGGTCAACACCTTTACGTAACTGCGGAAAAGGTACACCTTCGCGCGCTGTAACACCTTCTAGCATCCAAAATAATCGCTCACTATAGCCAAAACCACATGCCGGTGGCATACCGTACTCTAGCATTTCTACAAAGTCTATATCCATCATCTGAGCTTCTTCGTCACCTGCGTCACGCATAGCTTGCTGTTCTAGAAAACGATTATACTGATCTATTGGGTCATTAAGTTCTGAATATGCCTTACAAGCCTCTGTGCCGCCTAGCAACAAGTTAAACTGCTCTGTTAGCTCTGGCTTATCAGATTGGGTCTTTGCTAAAGGCTGCAAGAATGTGGGAATATCTACCAAAAACGCCGGGCCTGTCATCTCTGAACGAATCTTCTTCCATAGTTTATCAATTCCACGCGCCTTGTTTTCTTTCTTTTCTACCTCAATTTTATGTTTTTTTAACTGAGATTTTACTTCATCAAGCGTACAATTAAAGACATCTATGCCGTATCGCTCCTGTATAGCTTTTACAAAGCTTATCTTTGGCCAGTGTTCCTTGTCGATGCCCAAATCTACTTCTTGGCCGTTTAATAATTTGAACTTTCGAGTTTGCCAGGTTTTATCGGCAACATACCGAATCAGTTTTTCGGTAAATTCCATACCGTCTTGCCAATCAGCGTAAGCCCAGTACCACTCCATAGCAACATGTTCGGGCAAGTGTTCATCAGAGTAGTTTTCGTTCCTAAAACGCGGGCCGATATCAAAAACTTTCTCGTATCCTGCACCGAGTAACCGTTTTAAAGGCAATTCGTGACTAATCCGCATATAAAAATCTTGGTCTAGAGCATCCATATGCGTTATGAATGGATTTGCGTCGGCTCCTCCAGTAGTCTGTTCCAGTACTGGAACATTAATTTCTATAAAGCCGTTATCTATAAGAAACTGACGAGTATAATTCCAGAACCTACTACGGCGAACATAACGTTGTTTAACATCTGCATTGATATTTATATCTAGATAACGACGGCGAAAGCGTTCTTCTTTATTAGTAAAACCATCCTGTTTTGCAGGCATCGGCCTTAGACTTTTTACTAATAATCTTAACTTTTCAGGCGCTACAGAAATCTCGCCTGTTTGAGTTTTAATTACCTGGCCGGTTGCTTCGACAAAATCACCAGCATCTAACAAACGAATGTCATCTAAGCCTAGCTCACCCTTATCTCGATTGATATCGGATATTTGACCCTCTTTCAAAAATAGTTGAAGCCTATCAGTGTCATCTTTTATGACAATAAATGCCAGCTTGCCAAATTTGCGAATAGAGATAATGCGGCCTACTACTGTTACTTGTTTACCTTCTAAATTATTAAAATCTGAAACGACATTGGTATTTTCGTGCGTCCGATTAGCTTTTGCTGGGTATGGATTAATACCAAGTTTCTTTAAATCTTCTAGTTTGCGCAAACGTTCGTTGCGAAGTTCTTGTAACGTAGCCATTGTAGTTAATTGTACTATTTATTATGAAATAGTGACAACTTTGTAGGCAGTTGTTTCGGCTGGTGTTTTGATTTCTACTTCTTCACCCACTTTTTTACCAAGCAATGCTTGGCCTATTGGAGACTCGTCAGATATCTTGCCATTAAGCGGATCTGCCTCAACAGTACCTACAACCTGGAAATTTTTAGTTTTGCCATTCTCAGACTTTAAGCTCACGGTTGAACCAAGCTGAACTTTACCTTCACTTCTTGGCTTGGTAATAACCTTCACATTTTGAAGGATATTTTCAATCTCGGCAATACGTGATTCTGTTTTTTCTTGCTCCTGGCGAGCTGCAGTGTATTCTGCGTTCTCGCTTAGATCACCAAATTCCCTAGCAGTTTTAATACGTTCAGCAATTGGTCCGCGCTCAGCAACTAACTGCTTTAGCTCAGCTTCTAATTCTGCTATACCTTCTTTGGTTAAGTGAAATTGTTTTTTCATCATAATTTATCCTTAATGCTTACTATACATTTATATTCTAAAACTAGTGAGTCGCCGTATTATAGCAACCTTAGTTGGTTGTTTCTAGTCTTTTTTGTAGTTCTTGTTTGCTAATGTTCTCTGACTCGTTTTTTGTTCTATTTTTGTATTCAAGTTTATCCGATTCTACTGTTTTTTTGCTAATGACAACTCTGTGTGGAATGCCCAGGAGGTCTGCGTCTGCAAACTTTTCGCCCGGACGGGCATACCGGTCATCATATAGTACCTCTACACCCACGGCTGTCAATGTTTTATAAAGCTCATCGGCTTGTTTAACTACATCTGTGTCGTCGCCAAGACGACAAATAATAATTTTATACGGCGCCACATTTTCTGGCCAGACCAGCCCTTTCTCATCGCTCAATATTTCGGCTATTGTTCCCATCACCCTGCTAATTCCTATACCGTAACAGCCCATGATTGGTGTTACTGCCTCACCTTGACCGTTATCTATTTTCATACCAAAAGGTGTAGTAAATTTTGTGCCTAGTGTAAAGATATTTCCAACCTCTATACCTTTCACCTCTTCAAGCTCAGACTTATCTAGTTCAAGCTCAGATAAGACCTTATCATTATAAACCTCTTTATTTACAGCTAATTTTTTACCACGATGCAGATACAGAGTATCTTCACCTGCCTCGCTTAAGGTTTGAAATTCATGGCTATATTTTGCAAAACTACCGCCACTGGCAAACGTTACGAAAGTTTTTTCTCCCAAGCCAAATCTTTTAAAAATTTTAACGTATGCATGCTTTATTTTTTCGTAATATAAGCCATGATCTTCTTGATTGAGCGAGTAGGTATACATGTCTTTCATCAAAAACTCGCGACCACGCATAATACCACTCTTACTCCTCAGTTCGTTACGAAACTTTGTTTGAATTTGATATGGAGCAGCTGGTAGATCTTTATAAGATTTGATGTATTCCATCATGATTGGTGTTAGGTTTTCTTCGTGTGAAAATCCAAGCCCAACCTCTGTCCCGTTGGCTAACTTAGTTTTAAACCAATTGTCGACGACATCATCACTCCAACGATTAGTAGCTTCGTATCGTTCTTTTACTTGAAGCGCTGTCATTTGAATTTCTTGACCGCCAATAGCATTCATCTCATCACGTACAATATCCGCTATCTTGTTGAGTACTTTTAAGCCCAGTGGTAAATAGCTATAGACTCCGGCCATTTCTTTGTGTACATAACCAGCTTTTATAAGTAGCTGGGCATTCTTTGCAGTTTCGTCTGCCGGCACTTGCTTGCGAGTTTTGGTAAACATATTGGACATTTTCATAAAACAGTTAACCTCATTTAACTTATTGTACTATAAATTCTTATTTTAAGGCTGCTACAGGTGGAACGAATTTTTTTTGCTTTTATTCATAAGTTCTCTCGCACTATCTCTAAATACTTTTAACTCGATTCCTCTGACTGCAAGCTGGGCTGCCGATCGGCTTAGCTCTAAAAGTTTTTCTCTATCACCGTTAAGCATGGCCGATTTAATTTCGTGACGTATGCCTGGGTGAGCATGCTCTTTTGCACCATGTTCATGTATTAATTGGTCAAAATCATGCTGAGATAAATTTAATTCCATAACGCATCTGCCGATTTCTTCCGCATAGTTTTCTGGAGCCACAAAGTAATTATCAACTTCTGCTTCAGTAACTTCTGTTGGAGGTGCAATATCTAATATATCGCCACCACCAACACTAAAATGACTATACTTTACAAAACCCATTTCAAATAAAAATAAATAATATACTAAAGGCAACTGCGTTCTTTATACCGTGCAACAACATAGATGCTGCCAATTTTCCGGTAGTTTCACGCAAATAAACCAATACTAGTGATAACACAAACGTATCGATTGCCGCAACCCATAACAGCGGTGCACCGTTTCCAAATTGTAAATGAGCAACTGCAAAAAATATACTAGTTATTATGGCAGAGGGTAGTATTTTCATGTACTTTCTTAAGCCCGTGTACATAAAACCGCGCGAAAGAATTTCTTCAACAATTGGTGGTAAAATTACTAGTCCAATACCGGCCAGAATTATATCTATAGCTCCTTTTCCTGTCTCAAAACCTATCTGTTGTTCCTGCTCTAAATCTAGCGAAGGGGCAATAATTTTTGCCACATAGGTGATAATTATAAACGCCACCACGTATACCATATAAGCAAGAATTGCCCGACCTGCGTCACTTAAACGAGGCATGGATAACCCAATATCTTTAAGTGTATATTGTTTTCTTTTTAGAAAGTACCTAACTCCGTAAAAAATTATTGCATCGGCTACCAGAATAAATACAAACTGCGGAACAGATGTACTTTTAACCCAACTCTGAAGCTGAGCATCGTCCCAGCCCGCACCAAGTGCTATTATTATAAAAATAGCACTGGCAATAAACTGAGCCGCAAAAAACAGCCCTACAGAAATAAGAACTGTTGCAACTGGGTTATAAAATTTACGTGGTTGATGTGGCTGATTTTTCATACTTAAAAGAAGCGTCTAATATCGACAATTGTTATCAAAACGAAAAGTAGCATTAGCGCAGCAAAACCCGTTCCATGAATGACTTCCTCTGCCTTTGGCGTAAGTTTTTTTCCTAAAATCCTATAAACATATGTTACAAAAAGTCGACCTCCATCAAGCGCCGGAATTGGTAAAGCATTCATTATGGCAAGAGTTAGAGATATAACCGCAATTATCATAAGAATAAACTGGATGCCTAAATCACTGCCGTCTTTTATCAGCACAAAAACACCTACTGGTCCAGAAACCTGACTACTAGCTGTAGTAGTATCACCCTGAAACAATGCACTAATAGCACTCCAAACACCTTTTAGAGTTAATTCTGCAAACTGAATCGTAGTACCTACGCCAACAATCGGCGCAGACCAGGTTGATCTTTGCACTGTATATTCTATTGGAACTACACCCAGATATCCTTTAGGGTCTTCCGAGTCTTGGCTAGCATCTACCTCTTCTTTACTAAGTAGAGTGGTCTCTTGTGACTGCTGTTGTCCATCACGAGCATAAGTTACAACTACAGTCTGGCCAGCAAATTGTTCCGTTATTTCTGGTAAAGATTCTGCACTAGCTACCTCTTTGGTGGTTTCTCCTCCAGTAATTGAGACAAGCTCATCCCGCTGCTCTAAGCCAATACTTTCTGCTGGTGAACCTTGACTAACCGCACCTACCAACACATCATTTCTGACAATATTTGTATCTGAGCCTACACTAAATTGATCATCGACAAGTTTTGGCATTCCTATGGCGGCAATAATTGTGAACAATAAAACCGCTACTAATAAATTCATTACAACCCCTGCAAGCATAATTTTTGTTTTTACCCAAAGATTTGCTGCGCCGTAACTGCCTTTTTGTTTGTCTGCATCATGTTCGCCCTTTAGTTTTACGAATCCACCTAGAGGTAGCCAGTTTAATGTAAACAAAAACCCGCTCTTCATTTTTTTACCCCAAGCCTTTGGCGGAAAACCAATGCCAAACTCGTCTACGTCAACACCACCTCTCCTGGCAGCTACAAAATGCCCCAATTCGTGAATTACCACAAGTCCAACAAACATTATTAAACCAAATACCATAAATATAATACCCATTACTCCCCAAATCTCCTTTGCCTACTATTATAATCCTTAATACATTTATCCAAATCCTTTGTAGTAATATCTGGCCAATATTTGTCAATAAATTTTAATTCTGAGTATGCTGTCCGCCATAACATAAAGCCACTTAATCTTTGTTCGCCAGAGGTACGAATGACCAAATCTATATCTGGCACTTCTGGTGCATATAAATTTTGTTCAAAAAGTTCCTCTGACACATTAGTAACTGTTGTACCTTGCTTAATTATTCTTTTCGCGACATCAACTATCTCTTGTCTTCCGCCATAATTAAAGCACAGTATTAGCGTCCCCTTTTGATTATCTTTGGTCTTAGCTTCTGTTTTTTCTATTGCCTTTTTAACTGATGGGCTTAAAGATTGCCTGTCGCCAATGACTGTAATTTTTATTCCCTGTTTATCAAACTCGCTCAGATATTTTTCTACAGCTTTTATTACAAGCTTCATAAGATAAGACACTTCTTCTGCCGGACGCAATTGGTTTTCTTTTGAAAAAACAAAAGCACTTAAGTAATCTACTCCTCTATCAAATAGGTGAATAGCTACCTCCTTAAATACTTCGGCACCCTTTCTGTGACCCTCTATATATGTTATGCCCTGTTGTTTGGCCCAACGTCTGTTGCCATCTAGGATAATACCAACATGTTTTAACGGAAATTCTGTTTGAGACATCGCTATTTATTGTACCAAGTTACCTGATTTTGTGCTTAAACAGTCATTATTTCTTTTTCTTTGGTTTTAGCTAGTTCTTCTGCTTTGGTTTTGTTATTTGCCATCTCATTTTCGATTGAATCTGTGATGTTCTTAGCTTGGTCATCGCTGACTTCTTTGTTCTTTTTAGCATCTTCTATAGATTTCATGGCATCGTGCCTTACACCGCGCATAGCAATCATAGCGTCTTCTAGCTTAGTGCCAACTTGTTTAGAAATTTCGCGTCGCCGCTCTTCTGTTAATGGTGGGATAGGCACTCTTACAATTCGGCCATCATCACTAGGGTTAAGCCCCATTGATTGATTTTCACGAATGGCAGCACTAATAGCCTCTAGGTTATTCGGGTCAAAAGGGGTTATTTGAAGTAATGTAGCCTCTGGTGCAGACACGTTTGCAACCTGATTAAGTGGCATTGGCGAGCCATAAGCCTCAACCATTACTCCGTCCAGCATGCCAGCATGTGCCCGACCAGTTCTAAGCTTCTTCAGCTCATCTTGCAAGCGATCAATGCAAGCATTTAACTTATTTTTTGTCTCTTCAGCTACATTTTGAATATCCATAAATACCTCTTATTAACGTAAGTCTAGTATATCAAAAATTTATTCTACTTCGCCGAGTTGCATACGGGCCATTCGGCGCACCACAATGTTCTCGCCAAGTTTGGCAATGTGCTCTTTTACTAGGTCGCCAACAGTTTGGTCTGGGTCTTTTACAAAAGGCTGATCCATTAGGCAGCGCTCTGCAAAGTGCTTGTTTAGCATGCCGTCTACAATTTTATCTAGCATGTTGGCTGGTTTGCCTTCAGACTTAGCCTTTTCAGCAAATTCCTGC
The DNA here is from genome assembly GCA_020428405.1 of Candidatus Saccharimonadota bacterium. Taxonomy (GTDB): domain Bacteria; phylum Patescibacteriota; class Saccharimonadia; order Saccharimonadales; family JAGQNJ01; genus JAGQMZ01. Next base: position 61,334 of record JAGQMZ010000001.1, read on the forward strand.
TTTTTAGCTTCTTTGTCTTTTGCTGGAACGTTATCAACAGATACGTACTCTGGTGCGCTAGCAGCAACGTGCATAGCAATGTCTTTAACTAAGTTTGTAAAAATCTCGTTTCGGGCGACAAAATCTGTCTCGCAGTTAACCTCTACTAAAACGCCTATTCGGCCATCGTGGTTGTATGTGCCTATCACTCCGGCGCGAGCCTCGCGCTCACCGCGCTTTTCTGCTTTAGTTAGGCCTTTTTTACGCATCGCCTCCAACGCTTTGTCGAAATCACCTTCAGATTCTACAAGTGCTTTTTTAGCATCTGTAATACCTACGCCTGTTAGTGAGCGTAGTCTTTTAATATCTTCTACTTTGATATCTGCCATTTTATTCTCCTCTTTCTTCATTTAATTTTATTATAGTTTGCGCCAAATCATCAATTGTTGGTTCGGTTCCAAAGTTGTCTATCTCCCCTACTTCGAACATGCCGTGCAAAACATATGATGCTGCCCACATTGCCAGCCTTTCTTTGGATGTGCCTTCTGGGTAAACGTCTCTGAAAAATTCATTCCTGTAAAGTCTACAACCCATTGCCGCCATCCTCTCGCTAACTGGCATATTTAGCCCCTACTTATCTGCAGTTTTTTGCTTAGCTTGCCCGCTTTGAATAGCCTGTTTTACATATGAACCAATCAAATCGAGTGTTTTGATTGCGTCATCATTGGCTGGAATTGGATACGTGATATCTGTTGGGTCAACGTTTGTGTCAACAATTGCTGCAACCGGAATGTTTAGCTTTTTAGCCTCTAGAACTGCATTTTTATCACTGATAATATCAAAAACAAAAACTGCACCTGGTAGAATAGCCATGTTCTTGATTCCACCGTACATGTTATTCATGTCATCAATTTCTTCTTGAAAACGTTGAAGTTCTAGCTTGTTATAACGGCTAGCTAATTGACCAGATTCCATCTTAGTTTCTAAGTCTTTAAGATGTTTAACTCTACCACTCATAGTCTTTTGGTTTGTTAGCATTCCACCCAGCCAACGCTCACTAACGTATGGCATTTTTACTTCTTCTGCGGTCTTTTTAGCAATGTCTTTAGCTTGGCGCTTTGTACCAACAATAAGCACTTGTTTACCTTGTGACGTAGTCTTTTCAATAAAAGCTAGTGCCTCGTTTAAACACTCAACAGTTTGAGTCAAATCAATAATGTAACTGCCTTCACGTTTACTGTGAATGTATGGCGCCATTTTAGGGTGCCACCTAGATGTTTTATGCCCAAAGTGAGCACCTGCTTCTAGCAGTTTTTTAATATCAACATCGGTTGATGCCATATATAAATCCTTTCATCTTCGGAAAGTTGCAGCTCATGAACTCCTGCACGGATGAACATAAGAAGGATTACCAACTCCCTGCTTAATTAATTGCCATGTAATTGTATCAAAAAACCACCCCTGTTGCAATAGTATAGTTGCTAACAAAGTATTGTAATTCTCTCTCTGTTACGCTATACTAGCAATCTGTTATGAAGAAAGATTTACACCCAACCGAATATCGACCTGTTGTTTTTCAAGACCTAAACGACAAAACAACATTTGTAACACGCTCTACTGTTAAAACAGAAGAGACTATTACTATTGATGGCGCCACATACCCATTAGTTAAGGTGCATATTTCTAGCTCATCTCACCCATTCTACACTGGTCAAGAAAAACTTGTTGATATTGAAGGTCGCGTAGATAAATTTAAGGCTCGCCGCGAAGCTGCCGCTAAAGCAAGTGAAGCCCGCAAAAAATCTGCAGGCAAAAAAATTGCTGACGCAAAAGCTAAGCAAGAAAAAGAAGCCGAAAAAGAAAAAGCTAAGACCGAAAAATAACTTATTGTAAAAAACCCGGGCCGCCTATCTGTTAGATGAGGCGGTTTTCATTTATACTAAGGAATAATATGAAAGAAAAAGAGCAACAACTACGTCAAGAACTAGCAGACATTCAAAAGGAACTGCAAGATCCTTCTGTTTACAGCGATCCAAAATACCCAAAAATCGCCAAGCGCCAAAGTAAATTAGAGTCTGTTCTTGCTCTATTTGATGAGAAAAATAAGCTAGAAAAGGCCAAAACCGATGCAGAGGAACTAGTGTCTGGCGGAGGAGAATTAGCCGAGCTAGCACAGTCAGAACTCTCAGAAACCAACAAAGCTCTAGAAGAAGTAAACGAAAAACTAACAGAAGCCCTCCTGCCAAAAGACCCTAATGATGAAAAAGACTGTATTTTAGAAATCCGTGCAGCAGCTGGTGGTGACGAGGCCAGCTTATTTGCTGCAGATTTATACAGAATGTACACCCGCTGGGCAGAAAATCACGAATATAAACTAGAGCTTATTAGCCAATCACAAACCGATAACGGCGGCTTTAAAGAAGTTACAGTAGCTATTCGTGGCGATGACGCCTACAAACGCTTTAAATTTGAGGCTGGCGTGCACCGGGTGCAGCGCATTCCGGTTACAGAAAGCCAAGGTCGTGTTCATACCTCAACCGCCACCGTTGCAGTGTTACCAGAAGCTGAAGAAAGTGATATTGAAATCAAGCCAAATGACCTAAGAATAGACGTCTTCCGCGCTTCTGGCCATGGTGGGCAATCCGTTAACACAACAGATTCAGCCGTACGCATAACTCACCTTCCTACCGGCCTTGTGGTAGCTAACCAAGATGAAAAATCTCAGCTAAAAAATAAAGATAAGGCCATGAGTGTGCTGCGTTCTCGCCTGCTGGCTCAAAAAATTGAAGCCGAGCAAAAAGAAATGTCAGATGCCCGCCGTAAGCTAATTGGCTCTGGTGACCGCTCAGAAAAAATCCGTACTTATAACTTCCCTCAAGATCGCATCACCGACCACCGCATAGGTTATTCCAGAAGCAACCTGCCAGCCGCACTCGACGGCGACATTGATGACATCTTTGAACAGCTAGAAAGCTATGACCGCAACCTCGCCAACAACAATTAAACAGTGGCTTAAAACAAGCTATCAAGAATTAAAGCAAGTAGGTGTAGATAATTACAGCCTAGACTGCTTGATCTTACTTGAGTATGTATTAAAGACCAACCGCGCAAGATCACTAGCCCACCAAGATGATGAACTTAGTGAAACCCAGCTGAAAGAACTGAATAGGTTGCTTTATAGACGCGTAAATCGTGAGCCAATTGCATATATTCTGGAATCAAAGGAGTTTTATGGGCGTGAATTTGCAGTTGATAAAAATGTACTAATTCCACGACCAGAGTCAGAAAGTTTTATAGAGCTTTTAAAAAAACATGGTCTAACAGAGGGGTTGTTAATTGACGTCGGCACCGGCTCTGGAATTTTAGGTATTACATCCAAGCTAGAAGCACCAAAACTTAAAGTTACGCTTTCTGACATTAGTAATGTGGCTCTAGAAGTTGCCGGTAAAAATGCCCAGATCCTAAACGCAGATGTAACTCTTAAAAAACAAACGCTATTCAACGAGTATTACGATGTGGTTTTAGCAAATCTGCCATATGTGCCTAAAGATATGCTTGTAGAAAAAGAACTAGGTTTTGAACCTAAAATTGCACTGTTTGTTGATGGCGACGGCCTGGATACTTACAGGGGTTTTTGCGACAAAGTCGCAATTTTTAAACCTAAATACGTCTTAACTGAAAGTCTGAAATCTCAACACCATAAACTAGCTATCCTGCTTGAGGTATGTAGCTATGAATTAATTGATAGTCAGGGCTTGGTTCAGCTTTTTAAACAAGTTTAGTTAGGTAGCGCAGCTAGAGTTGCTTCGGTTGTTTGCTGATTGCCGTCCCTGATATATGTAATTGTTACTTTATCGCCTACCTGGAATCTGCCAATTACTGAAGCTAAAGTGTTTTGTGAGTTTACATCTTGATCATTTACCTTGATAATTATGTCTCCGTTTTCTAGACCAGCCTGAGCTGCCGGAGAACCACTTACCACGCCGTTTGACCCGTCACCCCGATTAACATATGCCCCCTCTGTTTGCGAAACACCTAGTTCCTCGGCATTACCTTGAGAAAGTTGAATATATTGAACTCCAAGATAAGGTCGCTCTACTGTTCCGTTCTCAATCACGCCATCAATTAATCCCTTAGCATCATTTATTGGTATTGCAAAACCGATATTTTGAGCTGTACCACCTGCCACTGCGGTATTTATACCTATAACTTCGCCATCACTGTTTACAAGAGGGCCACCAGAGTTGCCTTGATTTATTGCAGCATCCGTTTGGAATAAGTTTTGTAAATTGTCAGTGTTTGCCCCTGATTGATCTGACGCTACAACGCTACGGCCGTAACCAGAGATAATACCTGAGGTTACCGTATTTTGGAACTGGCCCAAAGCGTTACCAATAGCTACTACCGTATCACCAACCACCATTGCTGATGAATCGCCAATTTTTACAGGCTGAAGATTTTTGCCTTTTGTGTCATTAATTTTCAAAAAACCAACATCTAAGCTATCGTTATCTGAGGTTGTACCGATAACTGCAACATCATCAAGAATTGTTCCATCAGACATTGTTAGGCTTACCTGAGACACACCATCTGGCACAACATGACGATTTGTCATTACATAGCCGTCCTCACTGATTATAAAACCGGTTCCGGCACTTTGCTGCTGCTGGGTTTGCGGACCAAAAAATAGGTCTTGTGTAACGCTTTCACTTGTAACGTCTATAGAAACTACGCTTGGACCTACCTCTTCAGCAATGCTGCTTATTAGAGTACTCTGTTCTCTGACAACCTGCCTGCCTTCCGACACACTTGGGTTAACATTTGTTTGCAAACTTTTTGCTCCCAGCCAACCGCCCACAAAACCTGCACTAATAGACACAAATATTACAACCAACATAAAAATAGTAGCTTTTTTTGATGGTTTTGAGCTGTACTTTACCCGCTTTTCCACTTTATACCCCTTTATAAATTATATAGTTTTGTCGCTCCAGTCAGAGAACACTATAGTAATTATAACTACCGCAAGCATAATAAACACTATTTGTCTGCGCAACCATGTTGATAACTTATCTGTCGTTGATAAATAGTACAAAGTTGCCAAACCAAAGCCTAATACAACTAATAGCAGAGTAACCTGAGAAAAAACTTGATAATAAAGTAACCAGTGTGACAGTAGCCAAGCTAAACATGCGCCAAACAGCGCCCAAGAATTTGTCAAGAACGCTGCTTTTGGCTCATCAAAGCTTGAGAAGAAATGGCTGGCGGCAATATAACAAATAAGCCAAGTCATTATTAAAAGAACAGTTGGTGTAGATGCGCCCCACTCAAGATAAACTGCGCTTAACCCATATATATAAGCAACAAAGGCTTGAAGTGATATACCTAAAACACTAGCATTTGGCTTGATTAAAACAAGCCAGGCAGCATATGCCGTAGCCCAAGCTAGCTGAACTAGTGCGCTACCAGTATTTACCATAAATATAACTGTTGCTATTCCAACCGTTATGTCAACAGCATTAGCTTTTAGTAACATTAGCCAGTATCTTGGCCTGACTGAAAAAATCCTCCACTTGCTTAAGAAAATCATTAACACTGCCAGCTGTGGTAAATTCAGCCTAACCAATACATATAGTAATAATGGTAAGACTACAGTTAGCACTACATGAAATATTTGAGAAAAGCCACCTACCGGCTTAATTTTGTTAGTTACCCGCTTCATCTTGCCCCATTATTATAACAAAATCAGCACCCTCGGGGGCGGCGATACCTTCCGGCAACTGTTTAGTTGCTGTTGTGCCGTATCTAAGCTCTAAGTAACGTTTAGTATATTTGGTGTCCTTTTTGCCTAAATCTACAACTATCGTAGACGTTGTGTCCTTGGTTGGAGCATCCCCTACCTCAATTACGTTATAACCGTAACCCTGTAAATCTTCTGCAGCATTTTTTGCTAGAGAAGACACTGTAGTTCCGTTTAATACAATAATGCCTGGATTTTCTTTCTTTATAAAGCCGTCTACAAATGTTGTTCTTACAAATCTTTGAATATCATCATATCTAAAGATGCCCTCTACCGGCACCTGGATGGAACCTAGATTACCGTATGATCCTGACTCAATTAATACATTAGGTTCATCAACAAGACTTACCGATTTAATTTGAGACGGACCAATTTCTTGGCCGATTTCATATAGTTTTGATACATCGTCAGGAATATTAAGATTTGTCGTTACTCTGCCACCAAAGCTATCCATTAACTGAGATATTTTAACCGGATTACTAAATGTACCTAGACTAAACACTTTCTGTTGCAATGCAACAATTATCTCTCTTTGTCTTTCTGATCTAGAAAAATCGCCACGATCACTTGTATAACGCGACCTTGAGTACGCCAATGCCCTAAGACCATCAAATTGCTGAACTCCTGTTTCAACATCAAGCGTATATGGCTTACCGTGAAGCGACATTTGTTCATATACTGGTGTCTGTACATCAATTTCTATACCGCCAACCGAATTTACTGCTTGTTCAAACGCCGTAAAGTCTATCATTGTATAGAAATTGATTGGTATGCCAGTTATGTTCTCTACCGATTTTTCTATTGCTTCGATACCTTCTTTTTCGGCCTCGTCCTCAGTTTTACCGTTATATTCTGCACCCTGTTTGGTTAATGCGTAGACTGCGTTTATCTTGGTTGTTTCACCGCTATCCATTTTTACGGCAAGGTCACGTGGAATACTTAAAAGTCCCGCTTCTTTGTTGCATGGATCAAGGCTAGCCACAATAATTGTATCTGTTAAATCTGGCCCGTCAGACTGTTCTGGACCACCTTTTCCAAGAAGCAGAAAGTTAACCCTTCCATCCCCTTCGCCGGTTAATTTAGCTGGATCTGGATTACAGTCCCACGCCAAAGCACTACCACCACCTTGAAAAATCTGTTTTGCACGAAGATACCCCTTAAGTCCAAGATAGCCCCCTATAAGAATAACTAGCATAGCAAGCCCTAAACTTGTACGCTTTGCCATTTTCTTCCAGTTTTTCTTTGGCCTTTTTCTATTATTCTTAGGTATATCTTTCATACTAATGTCATCTAGCTTGATCTCTGGTGCTGGCTTTCTTCTGCCAAGCGAGCGTCCATCAGGTTTAATCTGGCCTGTTTTTCGTGGCTTAAAACCTTCAGCCCTTGAGAAGTTACCGATTCGTGATTCAGCTACACTTTCTCCACCTTTTTCATCTAATGAATTATGACTGCCTCGCATACGCCTTCTAACGAAGCCGTCTACTGAGTCATTTTGCGATGAGCGTTTTGGTCTGCGGAAATTATCCATAACACGTAAATAATAGTATAGCGTTTATTAACAAAGTATTGAAGTAAATTTTCTTACGCTTATGTAGCAATTTGCCTATTCTTCGCTTATAGTAAGATACGGTTATGCCAGAAATTAGAACTTCAACACCACTAAACTATGATCAGCAGCCCGGTCAAGAGCAAACTAGCCCTAACGCACCACCGGCAACTGATAATAACCAAGACTCGCCAAAAGCGCAAGAGTCACCGGAACGTAGCAGAAAAATTAGAAACATTATTTCAACTATCTCTTTATTTCTCGCTGCGCCATTATTTGCATTATTTTTAATACTATTTGTAATTCAATCTTATGAAGTTGATGGACCGAGTATGGAAAATACTCTGCAAGACAAAGATTTATTGATTGTAGATAAGTCTTCTAAAACTTGGTCACGCATAACAGGCAATCCTTATATTCCTGAAAGAGGTGAAATAATTATATTCACAAAGAACGAAAATTTAGGCTTTGGTGGACAAAACAGGCAACTTGTTAAAAGAGTTAT
>JAGQMZ010000001.1:69259-83017 GCA_020428405.1 Candidatus Saccharimonadota bacterium
TAATAATGAGAATCCTGACGGCTTCAAGCCAGACGAAAATCCTGAGTACAATGAATCGGCTAAAATTGAATATACTCAAGGTGCAATTACTATGCAGACAGTACCGGAAAACCATGTTTTTGTTATGGGAGACAACAGAAACAATTCATTAGACTCACGTAGCTTTGGGCCAGTTAATGTTGATGAAATTGTAGGTAGCCTTGGGTTGCGTCTATTCCCGCTAAATACTGCCAGGCGATTTTAATTAACTAAGGACTTCAGAATTCTTTTTAGTTCTGCGTCATCATTAAAACCTATTTGAATACTACCGCCTTTTTTGGTTCGTCTGATAGTAACTGTAGTATCGAGTCTACCAGCAAGGTTTTTTGACTCTTCTGTCTCTGTTAAATTTATTGAGTTCGCCGCTTTTTTTCTGGGTTGTTTTTTGCGTGACATAGTAACAAATTGTTCAGCTTGTCTAACTGACCAACCTTGGTTAATTATTGTTTCAAGCAGCTTTTTTTGCTGCTCTGGCTGATCCTTAAGTGCCAAAATAGCACGTGCGTGACCTTCCGTAATATCATTTTTTATTAAAGCTTTCTTGGCTTCATCAGGTAGTTGCAATAATCTAGTTATGTTATGAATCGTAGGAATCGCCTTGCCTAGCTTTTGAGCAATTTCTGCGTAACTTAAGCTAAATTGATCATGTAGTCTCTCTATTGAAAGCGCTTGCTCAAGTGGCGATAAATCAACTCTTTGAACATTTTCGATAATTGAAACTTCTAGTTCTTCTAGTTCTTTCATTGAACGAACTATTGCCGGAACCACTTTCAAGCCAGCCTTTTTTGCGGCACGCAATCGTCTTTCACCAGCAATTAGTCTATAACCGTCGCCTTGCCTTGTAACAACAAGGGGTTGAACAATTCCGTGGTTTTTTATTGAAGCCGTCAATTCCTGCAAAGCTTCTTCGTCAAAATGTTTTCGGGGCTGGTCAGGGCTTGGTTTAATTTTATTTACAGAAATAGAGTGAACACGCTCGTTATCACTTAAAATTGCTTGATCAAATTCTTTTGGTATTAGGGCATCTAGGCCTTTGCCAAGACCTTTTGGGCTTTTAGTTGTTGACATGCTTTTCTATCTCCTTTGCTAATGCTTTGTATGAGCGTGCCCCCCGTGACCACTTATCATGTTCTAAAATAGATTTTCCATGGCTTGGAGCTTCTGCCAGACGCACATTTCTAGGAATAACTGTATTAAATAATTTACTACCAAAATGTTTTTTTAATTCTTTATAAACACTTTCAGATAAAGAAGTTCTGCCATCAAACATGGTAACTACAACTCCTAGTAACTCTAAATTTGGGTTTATTCCATCACGAACCCGCTGAACAGTAGCTAAAAGCTGAGTCAAGCCCTCCAGTGCATAATATTCTGCCTGCACAGGTATCAATACCCAGTCTGCTGCAACAAGTGCATTTACACTAAGCAAGCCTAGTGAAGGCGGACAATCAATTAGCACATAATCATGTGAGGCGTGGGTTAGGGCGCGTTTTAATCGTTGCTCTCTACCCTCGCTATTAACAAGTTCTACCTCGGCACCAGCTAAATCACTATTAGCAGGAACAATTGAAACATCACCCTCGTCCGTATTAATAGTTGCTTCACCCAGTTGCGCATCGTTTACTAGCACATCGTAAATGGTTGTATCAGAATTTTTTGACTGACCAAGCCCAGATGTGGCATTGCCTTGAGGGTCAATATCAACTACTAAAACAGACTTGCCCATTTTTGATAAATAAGCCGCTAGATCAATAACAGTAGTTGTTTTGCCAACCCCGCCTTTTTGGTTCAAAACTGCAATTATTTGTCTCATAACCCTCTCTACTTTTCACTCTTTAGAGTACCATTTTCACGCCAGCCTCGCAAACAATAGACAACGTGCATATAGGTATTATAAACTCAGGTCAAATACTAATTAATGCTATAATTAATTATAGCGTTAATTATATAATTATTAATCTGTTACGCAGTGATTTTTTTAATTGTAATCTGTGTTAAAGTTTGGCGATGACCTTTAACTTTTTTTACGCGCTTTTTTGCTTTATAGCGAATTGAAGTTACTTTTTCGGCTTTAATTTCTTCGCCAACAGATGCACTAACTTTTGCACCCTTTACTTCTGGTTTGCCAACTTCAGTTTTATCACCGTCAATTACAAGCAGTGGCGTAAAATCTATATTTTTACCAGCGTTTTTAATGCGCTCAACTTTTAGCGTTTCGCCTTCACTCACCAAATACTGTTTACCACCGGTAGCAATTACTGCTTTTTTCATTATTATTTACTCTAATCTCTTCTTAAGATTTACAAAGTTACCAAGCAAGTTTAACAGATTAAACCTCTTCTGTAAAGACTCTTAGCTTCCTTGTGTAACTACCTTTTCTGCTCTACTTTCAATTAGGCCGGCCTCTATACCCTCTTGCGGCGACATTGTATATACCGGCCCATAAGGTGCCCCGGCTTTATCATAGCACTCTGGCGGAAAATAACATTTAGTCTCTTGCCAGTTGCCATCTTTATCTACTACTGTTGCTAATATTTTTATTTGCTTAGTATTTTGTGCCTTAAAACCGGCTCTTTCATTACATTCTACACAGTAATCACTAGAGCTCTGCAGAACAAATCTGGCAACTGCTCTAGAACGTGGATTATCTTCGCCAAATGGTTCTGGCGGGCCATCAATAACATCACATTTTAGTTGCTCGGCTAGTTTCTCTGCATCTATTTCTCGTCGTCTTGCCATTATTTATCCTTTTCAAGATTAATTGTTAGCTCTGAATCTTCGATTTTTAATTTAAATTCCTTACCACCATCATTTTTACTCAAATCTATAGCGAGAGTTTCTGACATTATTGTTTGTTGATGCTCTTCAATAGCTTTTTGTAGCTCTTTATCGCTAGTTTTCAATGAAAGATTTATGCGGTCATCCACATTTAACCCAGCTTTTTTACGTGAATTCTGAACTTGACGAATAACCTCGCGCATCATTCCCTCACGTTTAAGTTCAGGGGTTAGCTTAGTGTCAATCTTAACGGTAGTTTCGTTTCTAGCCTCTTCAGCTATCTTATCAAATGATTTGTTCACATTTTTACTAGTAATAGTGCTGGCCCATACCACTTTTTTTACATTTAGCTCCTCTTTAAGAATTGCATCAAAATCGGGTGCATTAGTGCTAGTTGCATTAATCGTAACTGAACTTAGAGGTTGACGAACCTTGATGCCTGCATCTGCACGTTGAAACAATCCTTCATTAATAAACTCTCTGATATCAGCCATTCGTTTAATTAATTCATCTTCAATCTCTCCTACTTTTGGCCAGTCTAGTAAGTGGACTGATTCACCACCAGTTAGTTTTTGATAAAGTTCGTCAGCTAAAAACGGTGTAAACGGCGCTAAAACTATACTTAGTTGCGTTAAAACGTAGTGCAATGTTCTATAGGCATTATTTTTATCTTCGTCATCGCCACTCTTCCAGAATCGTCTGCGACTACGGCGAACATACCAGTTTGATGCATCGTCTATAAAAGGAAAGATTGGGCGAACAGCATCTGCAAGCTGGTATTCCTTCATATTCTGCTCAACCTCTTTAATTACCTGATGCAATCTACTAACCGCCCAAATATCTAGTGGGTTTGACAGGTCTTTTGATGGGTCAGATAAATCACCGTTGAATTCCCACTTATCAACCTCGGCATACATCGTAAAGAAGTCATACATGTTCCAAACCATACCAAGTTTTCTGGCAACATCGCCTACATCTTTGTCTTTAAGAGCAAAGTCTTCACCACGCGTTAGTGGGCTAGTTAACATCAACATTCTGAATGAATCTGCTGAGTATTGATCCATTAATTCCATTGGATCAGTGTAGTTTTTAAGCTTCTTGCTCATCTTCTTACCATCGGCAGCGTTAATAAAGCCGGTGCAAATAAGGTTTTTGTATGGAGACATGCCAAAAAGCGCAACATTTACAGCTGTTAAGCTATAGAACCAGCCACGTGTTTGATCAATTGCCTCTGTAATAAAGTCTGCCGGAAAGCCATCTTCAAACTTCTTTTCGTTTTCAAACGGGTAATGGAACTGCGCAAACGGCATTGAACCGCTCTCAAACCAGCAATCAAGTACTTTACCAATATGGTGCATTTCTACACCGTCACACTCAAAAGTAACGTCCATAACCATTGGCAAATGATAGTCATCTAACTTCTTGCCGGTCAGCTCTTCAAACTCTTCAAAGCTACCAATTACTTTTACAACTTCTGTGCCATCGTTTCGCACACCTCGCCATACAGGAATTGGCGTTGCCCAGTATCTGTCACGTGATAGGTTCCAATCTGGTGCAGATTCAATAATGTTGCGGAACCGGCCTTCTTGAAGCGCTTTTGGCACCCAGCGAGTTTTATCTGTAGATTCTTGCATCTCGTGCTTCTGTGCCTGAATGTCCATAAACCAGCTTGGGTGAGCACGATACATAAGTTTTGTGCCACAGCGGTGACAATGTGGGTAATCATGCTGGATGTATTCAACTTTTAGGGCCTTGTCTTCAGCCATCAATGTTTTAGCAATCTCTTTGTTAACTTCCCAGATGTTTTGGCCTTGCCAACGACCTTCTGTGTAGTGACCGTTTTCATCAACTATAGATACTATTGGTACATTTTCTTTTTTGCATAGCTCATAATCTTCTTCACCATATGCTGGAGCTTCGTGCACAATACCTGTGCCGTCGTCTGTTGTTACAAAATCTGCAGCTAAAATTCTGTGTGCGTTTGGGCCATGGTTTTCAAAAAGAGGGCTGTATTTTTTGCCTACTAAATCTTTGCCGTGAATGATTTTTAGAACTTTATAATCTAAAGCTTTATGCTTGGCATCTGTCATAACTTTTTTAACTGCATCAGTTGCTACGTAAAACTTTTTGTCCTCAAACTCAATTAATGAGTACCCTATAGATGGGTTAACAGCAATTGCAACATTAGCCGGCAATGTCCATGGTGTTGTTGTCCAGGCCAGAACATATTCTTCACTATCTTCAATATGAAAGTATACAAACACGCTTGGGTCTGTATCTTTTTGGTAGCTGTTTTCCATAGCAACCTCAGATTTTGAGATTGGCGTGGCATCTTTGGTACAATAAACCAATATTTTTTCACCCTCGTAAATCTTGCCTTCCTCATAAAGTTTTTTGAAAGCCCACCAAACAGATTCCATATATTCGTTATCCATGGTTTTATATGCGCCCTTAAACTCTACCCAACGACCAATTCGGTCAATTGTGTCTTCCCATTCGGTCCCAGTTTTTACCATTGCGGCACGGCAAGCTTGAACATAATCATGAATGGAAATCTTATCGCCAATTTCCTTTTTGTTTTTTATACCAAGCTGTTTTTCTACAAAAACCTCGGCTGGTAAACCGTGGCAGTCCCAACCCCATACGCGCTCAACTCGCTTGCCTTGCATTGTTTGAAATCTGGCAACTGCATCTTTGATTGTAGAAACCAGTAGGTGACCATGATGAGGTGTGCCAGTTAAAAACGGCGGGCCATCATAAAACACAAAACTTTTATCCTTTGGCCGATTTTCAATCGACTTTTCAAAAGTCTTGTTTTGCTTCCATTGTTTAACAAGATCTTTTTCGTATTCATTTGCACGCCTTCGACTACCTGACTTAAACTTCATGCTTAATCTCTGTTCCTTTTAAGGCTTTTACTAATTTTTTATGAACAATACCATTACTAACAATTGCACCGTTAATTTTATCTTCATCATATCTCTGTTCATTTCCATAGAAGTCTGTAACCTTTCCCCCAGCTTCTTCTACAATAATTTTTGCAGCAGCAATATCTACATTTTTGCCTGTTGTACCAGGGAACACGCTTGCCACAAACTCACCTGAAGCAACCAATGCTGCAGCATGAGTAGTACTGCCCGGTGAAAGCATATAAACGTTTTCTTTTAACGCAAGATCTCTTAGATTTTCAAGAAAGTCAAACTCAGCTTCTGGCCACCAGTCAAAATTCATTCGTGCTTTTTTACCAAAACCTACTGAATTAACTGATAGTTTATTATTATTTACAAAAGCCCCTCTGCCTTCTTGAGCGTAGTATAGCTTATCTACAAATGGTGAGTAAATAACTCCTGCTTTAGGAACTCCATCTACTACAATAGCAAGTGAAAAAACGGATATTGGTAGCTCCATTGCAAATGGATTAGTACCGTCTATTGGATCACAAACCCATACGTACTGACTGTCTATAGCATGAGATTGCTCTTCACCACATACCGCATGATCCGGATATTTGCTCTTAATTCTATTGATTACTAGCTGATTTATTTCTTTATCAGCTACTGTAACAATTGTGTCGTCTTCCTTAAGCTCTACTTGAAGCTCGTCTTTAAAATACTTTTTCATAACTTCACCTGCTTCATACGCCAGTCCTTTAGAGAACTTTAAATATTCATCATACATTTTCAGCTCTGTCTCCGACTACCTGACTTAAACTTCATTTTGTTTTCCTGACAAATGCAACAACTCTCTTCCCCATGATGCAATTTTATACAGAGGGAATTGTTCTCTTAGTCTATCCTCAATCTGATAGGTAGATTCTGTTATTTCAAAAGTCGTACTGCCAGGTATATATTCATCGCTACTCACGCCTATTGGTGACCTTGGAACATGAAACCTAGTAACTCTTGGTCTTAAGTCAACATCTGTTGGCCAGAATCTTCCATCTTTCTCCATTACTGTTTAAGTCTACTGTAAACAGAGGTAATTTTCAAGAATTATCGTTTGTTGTCTGCGTACGCATTTAGCTCGTCAATTAATGGAAGCGGATGGCCACTCCACATTTTTTGGAATTGACCATCATCTGAAGTAGCCACAAATGCAGGATGACTCATCACACCGTAAAGTTGTGCAAGTTCGATGCCACGAGGTGAATCTATATTAATTTTTTCTACTGCTTTACCTGTTCTGCGCTCAAATTCTCTAACAAACTGCTCTGAACTTCTTGCAAATTCTGAATCAGGCCGATAAAGCATTATCACTTTCATACCTTAATCTTAGCACAGTTAGACGCAAATATTGGCTGACTCATTGCTAAACATTTTTGTTTATTGCTGAGCGAGGCTCTGCCAGAATCTCAGACCGGGTAAGACAAATGTGTTTAGCTACAACCGGTTGTGGAACCGCAGGCAGTACATACGTAGCAACTACCGCTTCGTTGGGTTTGATTACCGCAGTTGTAACACATTGGTGCTGCGTCATCGCCTACGCCTTTTGAAGACGTTTTTTGGCTAGTTTGAGATGCCTTTACCAGCTGGGGCACCGGTTCTTGTTTAAGAGCTGTTTCGCCACCGCGATCGTCAATCTCAGTAGATTCTTGTTCCTCTAGCAAAGTAGTCTGGTCTTCTGGCATATCGTCAATTGTTACTAAACCAAGCTCTAGTTTGTCATCAAAAGACAAGTAAGAAAGCCCCAGTCTTTTAGCAATGTAGTCAATAATTGAGCTGGCGGTTCTAATTTCTGGATCATCAGTTATGCCTGCTGGTGCAAATGACATACTCTTTAGGGATTTAACGTAATCTTTTAGCGGAACGCCAAACTGTAAGCCATGGCTTACACTAATGGCTAGGGCATCTAAAATTCCTCTTAATGTTGAGCCTTGTTTACTTACGTTTACAAATATTTCGCCTGGTGCTCCATCCTCATATTCGCCTACAGTTATATAGCCGTGACTATCTGCTACACGGAACGAGAAGGTTTTTGCAGTACGCATTTTTGGCAATGGGCGTCTTACTGCTCCCTTAACCACTATCTTATCTTGCAGAGCTTGCGTGGCTACTGCGGATGGTTCTTTTTTATCGCCTTCTTTTTTAGCCATTGCTAGCGGTTGAGCAACCTTGCAGTTGTCACGGTAAATTGCGACAGCTTTAAGTCCAAGCTTCCAAGACTCTATGTGTAGCTGCTCTACATCTTCTACGGTCACTTCTTCTGGCATATTAACGGTTTTGCTAATTGCTCCAGAGATGAACGGTTGAACAGCACCCATCATCTTTACATGGCCCATATAATGAATTGCGTTATCGCCCATCGAGCAAGCAAATACAGGCATATGTTCCTTCTTGAGATGTGGCGCACCAGTAATGGTCTTTTCTGTATCTATGTAGTTAACAATGTCATCAATCTGACTTTTTTTATAGCCAAGCGTTTTTAGAGCGCGTGGAACGGTTTGGTTAACAATGTGCATTGTTCCACCACCAACAAGTTTTTTAACTTTAACAAGGCCAAGATCCGGCTCTATACCTGTAGTGTCGCAGTCCATCATAAGACCAATCGTTCCAGTCGGTGCAAGCACAGAAGCCTGTGAGTTTCGTACACCATATAGATTGCCAAGCTCAACTGCTTCATCCCAAGAAGATGCAGCTGCGCTAAGTAGCTCTTCGCGGACTAGGCTGGCATCAATCTTAGACACTTCTTCTCTGTGCATAGACAATACATTTAACATGCCTTCGCGATCTTTATGGAACCCACTAAAAGGACCCATACGCCTAGCGATTTTTGCGCTAGTTGCATATGCGTGACCCGTCATTAGTGCTGTTATAGCTGCTGCTTGTGCCCGTCCTTCATTTGAATCGTAAGGTAAGCCTTGCGCCATTAATAGTGCGCCAAGGTTTGCATAGCCAAGACCTAGTTCACGGTAGGCCCTAGCATTTTTGCCAATACCTTCTGTTGGGTATTCTGAATAACCCACAAGGATTTCTTGAGATGTAAATATAATCTCAACTGTGTGCTTGAAGGCTTCTATATCAAAAGTACCGTCATCTTTTAGATACTTAAGCAGGTTTATTGAAGCTAAGTTACAGGCAGAATTATCAAGATGCATATACTCACTACAAGGGTTTGATGCATTAATCCTGCCAGCGTTAGGTGCCGTATGCCACTTATTAATTGTTGTGTCGTACTGCATGCCAGGATCTGCACATTCCCAAGCTGCTTCTGCAAACTGGCGCATCAATTTACGAGCTTTGATAGTTTTTACTGGCTGGCCAGTTTTTACCGCTTTTAGCTGCCAATCACTATCTGTCTCAACAGCTTCCATGAATTCATCAGAAACACGCATTGAGTTGTTAGCGTTCTGGTACTGAACAGAGAATGAATCTTTACCATCCAAATTCATATCAAAGCCGGCCTCCTGAAGAACGCGAGCTTTTCTTTCTTCGATGGCCTTGGCCCAAATAAACTCTTCTACATCTGGGTGTTCAGCGTTTAGAATCACCATTTTTGCCGCTCGACGAGTTTTGCCACCACTCTTTATTGCCCCTGCTGAAGCATCAGCCCCCCGCATAAAACTAAGAGGTCCAGATGCTGTACCTGCACTCTTACCGAGAGTTTCAACAGATGAACGAATTGGGCTCAAATTAACGCCTGACCCCGAACCTCCTTTAAATATCATACCCTCTTCTTTATACCAATTTAAAATTGAAGGCATTGTGTCTTCAATGCCCAAAATAAAGCACGCACTCGCTTGCTGAGCGCGGGAAGGTGCGCCAATATTAAACCAAACTGGAGAGTTAAATGCAGCTCTTTGCGTAGCGAGAATATACTTTAGTTCTTGCTTGAAATCTTCTGCCTCTTCTTTGGTCTCAAAGTAATCTTCTTGAAGCCCTTGCCTAACAATTGTGTCTGCTACACGATTTATTAAGTCCCTTAAAGAACTTTCTCTCTCATCTGTGCCCGGTGTGCCTGTAAAGTATTTCTGCGCAACAATATTTATTGCATTTAACGACCAGCCTTCAGGAAACTCCACGCCTTTTTGCTCAAAAACGACATCTCCCGTCATTGGGTTTTTTATTGTTGAGTCACGCTTTGTCCATTTTAGACTGTCGTAACCTTTTGTTTGGGGCTTAGTAAAATACCGCCCAACTTCTAGTGTTGTAGTTTGTCCCATAGTACCCTCACTTATTGTTATTTTGTTATGGTTTTTATTTAGAGTTCTTGCCAAGCGACAAGGAGCTCTCCATGACTCTTTTAATTTAACATATAAATAAAAAGAACCTAGGGGAACCGCTAAAGAACTCTATACTTTAGCGCGTTCTGTTTGGTGTTTGCGAATTTGTGATAACTCTTTTTCAAAACTTTCGATATCTTTGAAACGTCTGTAAACGCTCGCGAACCTAACGTAAGCTACCTCATTCTTATCTGCCAATTTATCCATGACGATATCGCCAACTTTAGTTGATGTTATTTCTGACTCACCGCAAGAATATAGTTGCCTTTCTATGTCAGAGACAATGTCTTCGATCTGCATAGTCGTCATTGTTGTCTTCTCGCATGCTCTAAGTAAGCCGCTTAATAGTTTTTCTCTATTAAATAGCTCTCTCGTACCATTATGCTTAACTACTACTAAATGCGGGCGTTCAAGACGCTCGTAAGTTGTAAATCTTGTGTTACATGATGGGCACTCTCTACGCCGACGAATTGACTCCCCATTAGAAACATCACGTGATTCAATAACTTTCGTGTCATCATGGTGGCATTGATTACATCGCATATGCTCACCTCCTTTATTTTATTGAATGTACAACCACTATACTATATATAGCGCCTATACAGTATACATTAGCGCTATTAGTGGTGTTTTTCAACAATTTTCTGCTGTATTATTTACTTTTTTATTACAGAAGTTATTCAGAATCTTTGTTCTTTTTTCTGAATCTTCTTAAAAATGATGGCTTTTCAAGCTCTTCTTCTGACTGTTCCTGACCACTAGACTCTTGGTTATTGTTATTGTCCATGTTTTTTTGTTCTATATCTGCATTCTCGTCTGAGTCAGTGTTTGTATTTTCGTCATGATCAAGTGTCCATATGTTCGGCATTGGATTCTCATTATTAAAATCAGCTGAATGATCACTTGCGTTATTATTAAGATCCATGTCAATACCAGTCATGTCTTCTTCTTTGGTTTGTACCAAATTTTCATCTTTTGCAACTTTAGCTTTTCGGTTTGTAAAATATGAACTATCGAAGCCCGTAGCAACTACAGTTATAATAACTTCATCGCCTAATTCAGGATTAATTGTTGCTCCAAATATAATATTTGCATCGTCATCGGCAGCATTAGTAATAGTTTCTGCTGCAGTATTTATTTCATGCATTGTCATGTTATCGCCACCAATAACATTAAATAACACACCTCTCGCACCATCAATTGATACTTCAAGTAGTGGTGACTCTATTGCTTGTTGTGCAGCCTTTACAGCCCTATCATCACCACTAGCTCGGCCAATACCCATAAGCGCTGAGCCAGCATTACTCATTACAGTTTTAACATCAGCAAAATCCAAGTTAATTAGACCATGTACAGTAATTAAGTCAGATATACCCTGGACGCCTTGACGCAACACATCATCAGCCACCTTAAATGCTTCCATTAACGGAGTTTGTCGGTCAATTGTTTGTAATAACCTATCGTTAGGAATAATGATTAATGTGTCGACTACATTACGCAATTTGTCAATTGCCTCTTCTGCATTACGGCGCCTCTTATCTCCCTCGAATGCAAATGGCTTAGTTGCAAAACCGACTACTAATGAACTAAGCTCTTTGGCAACCTTAGCAACTATATGACCAGCTCCGCTTCCAGTACCACCACCAGCTCCAATAGTTACAAAAACCATATCCGACCCCTCTAAGGCTTGCTTTATTTCTTCAACAGATTCTTTTGCAGCTTTTTCTCCTACCACAGGATCGGCACCTGCACCCAAACCTCTTGTGGAGTCTTTCCCTATATGAATTTTTTTATTTGCCTTAGAGTGATGAAGCGCTTGTGCGTCCGTATTTATTGCAATAAACTCAACTCCGTCTACACCTGCTTCAACCATTCGGTTTATGGCAGCACCTCCAGCACCGCCAACCCCAACTACTTTAATTGATGCAAATGTTTCTATTGCTGGCGCTACCTGTGGCATAACTAGATTATCTTCTCTCCGTTATATCTCATTAAAGATAAGTATACTTCACACATTGAACAACTGCAATGCTACATGCTAAATATTATTAAAATATCTGTGAATAGTTTTATGTTTCAGGCTTAATTTCGTTTAAACTTGCCCCAAATACCACCTAAGGCACCGAACACATTTTGAGTAGTGGATGGACCTTGATGAGCAGAATTACTTGATGGTAGCATCATATCAAGCATCATTAACCCAACTGCCGTTGCATATGATGGGTCTGCCACGCTATCAATTAGGCCATTCAATTTATGTATTTTACCAATCCTTGCCGCTAATTGGAGTTTGTCTCTTGCTAATTCAGCTATGCCAGGTAATCTAGCCATTCCACCAACTATAACCACTCCACCAGGCAATTTTTGCGAGCGTTTTATTTTCTTTAGTTCTTTATCAACTAGTTCAAATAGTTCATCTACTCTGGCTTCTGATATTGCAGTTACTTCCTCTGCGTCAAAACTATGAGTCTTCTTGTTTATGTTAACGTTTACGGTTCCACCTTTTGCTTTTGAGCCCAATTTCGCATGCTCTATCTTTACTTTCTCTGCGATATCAAGGTCAGTTTTTAGACATATTGCTAAATCATGAGTTAATAAATTACTGCCTATGGGTAGTACTCCTATGTGTTGGATCTCATCATCTTCTACCACTAATATGTTAGTAGTGCCTGCCCCTATATCTAGCAAAAGCGTGCCCGCTTCTTTCTGCTGACGAGTTAAAACTGCTTCAGCTGCGCCCAAGCTTGATACTGTGTATCTTTTTGGTCTTACGTTTGCTCTTTGCATAACAAGGTCTAAATTCTTGAGGTTTGATAATAGAGCAGTAATAATATGTGTGTCTACCTCTAGACGTATGCCTTGCATTCCAACTGGATCTTTAATATTGTCTTGTCCATCTATTCTATAGTTTTTTGCAAAAATTTGAATTATCTCTCTATTTGGAGGAAGTTTAATAATTGTAGCTGCTTCTTCTACGCGTTCTCTATCTGATTCGGTAATCTCTTTATTTGCCGAACTAATAGCAACTACACCTCTGGAATTTATTCCACTTACATGAGCACCATTAACATTAACGGTGGCATGATCAATCGACACTCCGGCAACTTGTTCAGCTTTTCTAATCGCCTGGTCAATTGCGCTTGCAACATCTTCTAGATGGGTAATAACTCCTTTACGCATTCCAGCATTTCTAACTATTCCGTGGCCAATAATTGCAAGCTGGGAATTATCGTTATGGTCAGGCATCCCAACCACACATCTTATGGCACTTGTACCAATATCAAGACCTACAAAAGGTGAAGTATGTTGTTCTCGCATGAAAGCAGTATAACGCTTATACTCTATTTACAGCAAGTACGTTAAATTATTTATTCAATTTCTTGTAAGAATTTCAAAGCCGCTTTTGGTAACTAAAATTGTGTCTTCAAAATGCGCAGACATATCATCATTTTTTGTTTTTACTGTCCAACCATCGTTATCAATAAAAACAGCTTCCCCTCCAAGAATAGCCATAGGCTCAATCGCAATAGTCATTCCTTCAAGCAGTTCAAAGCTCAAGCTTCCATTAACATAATTAGGAATATTGGGTTCCTCGTGTAGTCTATGACCAACACCGTGGCCGACAAACTCTTTCACAATACCTAGATTAGCCCCTTTAAGTACACGCTCTATGTTTTTTGAAATATCTTTTATTGTTGCTGTATCTTTTACAGCACTAATTC